>CAXGBX010000190.1:0-4997 GCA_964008195.1 uncultured Flavobacteriaceae bacterium | reverse complement strand
CTTGGAGAGGTGAGGTTTTATAAGTTTTATCATCAATCACAATTTCAGCCTGACCAATACTTAGATTCCCTCGTTTTTTTGGTTGAAGATAAAAACTGTAAGTTTTGGAATAAGCCATTTTACCATTCACGAAACTTTGGCTCACCTTCTGATTTGGCCCTCCTACCACGGTAAAATTATCGAATGAAGGTGGTTTGAAATTATCCCCATCTTCATTCATTTCAAAATCTACTCTAAGCCGCTCATTAATTCCCAGCTTTTCCCTGCTCACTTTAGCTTCAAACCTCACCTGGGCTTGCATAAGCCCTGAAGCAAACAGCAGAAAACTTAAAATTAAATATCTCAATTTCATCTTTTTATTACTATAAAATCATCCTTTTTGTCGGAAATAATACCTGAATGTTACCAATCTTTTTCAGATTTTACTTTCACCCCTTTTGCCTTTTCAGCATTTATTTTATCCTGCACCTTCTTTTCCTCATTATTCATAGCTTCCAGTAAATTCTTTATCTGTTGCGGAGATAACTGACCCTGGGCAGGCTTTGGTTGCTGTTGTTTCTCCTTTTCGCCTTTTCCTTCATCCTCTTTCTGTTCGTCTCCCTGGTCCTTCTGCTTATCCTCGTTTTGATCTCCTTCTTCCTTATCCTTTTCATTCTCCCCTTCATCCTGAGGCTTCTGATCTTGCTTTTCATCCTCTCCACCTTCACCATCCTGATTCTGATCCTCATTCTGCTGATCTTTATTTTCGTCCTCTTTCTCCTCGTCCTGCTTATTCTGGTCTTCATTCTGATCCTGGTTCTGCTTTTCCTCTTCCAGCATCTTCTTAGCTAAGGCTAGATTATACCTGGTTTCTTCATCTGTAGGATCATTTCTAAGTGCTTCTTTAAAAGCATTCACCGCCTCCTGGTAATTCTTTTGTTGCATGAACGAGTTGCCCAGATTATGAAAAATCTTATGTTTCTCTTCTTTGCTAGCCTCCATCTCTGCTGCTTCCTTTAAACGCTGTTCTGCATTCAAAGATTTTTCTTTAGCATAATAAAGATTTCCCATATTATACTTCGCATTCAAATTGGAAGGATCTTTTGAAATTGCCTTTCTGTAAGAGGCCTCTGCTCTGGCGAAGTTATTTTCAGAAAGTGCTTCCTGTGCCTCGGCAATATAACTATCAGACTCTTTTTTCAATTTTTCAGGTTTTTCCTGTGCGGTAATATTATGTACACCGCATAGAAAAAATACGCCCAAAAACACTAAATATTGCATTCTATTCTTCATCTGCTTTCACTCCTTTTTTATTTCTTTCGTTGAAAAGGTTCAACTTCTTCAACCAAATTGTACTTCTTTCTAAGATAAATATATCAAGAAATAATAGTGCCAAACCTAACCCCAGAAACCACTGAAAATGAGATTTAAAATCAGCAAACTGTTTTGCTTCAAATTCGGTCTTTTCAATATTCTGCAATTCTTCGGTCACCTGCTCAACCACTTCGCTGGTTACATTTCCTTCAATATAACTACCATCGGTAGCATTTGCGATCTCTTGTAATGTTTCGGGATTCAGTCTCGTAATTACCGTTTCTCCCTGGCGATCTTTTTTATAATTCTGGACAACTCCATTTCTTTTTATGGGTATAGGGTTTCCTTTCTCGGTTCCTACACCTATTGTAAAAATACGAATTCCTTTCTCTGCAGCCTGTTCGGCAATATCTTCAACATTACCCTCGTGATCTTCCCCGTCGCTGATGATAAATAAAACCCTGTTGGTTTGCTGGTCGTCATCATAATATGTGGTTGCCAGTTCTATGGCATCACTTATGGCGGTTCCCTGTGAAGATATCATATCTGTATTCAGCGCCTGCAGAAACATCTTCGCTGCGGAAAAATCTGTCGTAATTGGTAATTGAGGATAAGCACCACCGGCATAAGCAATAATTCCAACCCGGTCGCTACCTAAAGTGGTTAGAATCTGGCTCACCAGCTGTTTCGATTTTTCAAGTCGGTTTGGAGCAATATCTTCTGCCTCCATACTTTTTGAAACATCTATCGCGAATACAATATCCACTCCCTCACGCTTCACGGTTTCCATCTTCGTACCCATTTTCGGGTTTACAAGCGCCATAACTAAAGCTGAAAACGCAAGAAGAACAAGAATTAATTTGATGATTGGTTTAGAACGCGACCTGTTAGGTGCCAGATATTTAAGTAAAGTTGCATCGGCAAACTTTTTACGTGTCCTGTTCTGCCAGAAAATAAAAATTAGAAATAACAGGATGATTACCGGGATTACCAGTAATAACCAAAACCATATTTTTTCTTCCAGTACAAACATCTAAATAAATCCTCTAAATATTGTGAGCCTCAGTAAAACTTCGAATAGTAACAATCCGCCAGCCAACAGGACTAATGGACGATATTTTTCATCATAATTATAATATCTGAATTCCTCAATTTCCGTCTTTTCCAGTGCATCAATTTCAGCATAGATCTCCTGGAGTTTTTCGTTATTGGTAGCCCTGAAGTATTTTCCTCCGGTAGCCTCAGCAATTTCATTCAGCAATTCTTCATCAATTTCCACCTGTACATTTCCAAACTGAATTCTACCGGTTGCCTGATTAATCCCGATTGGTGAAAGTGCCATCCCATTACTTCCTACCCCAATGGTATACACTTTTATACCGAATTCCACCGCCAGTTCACTGGCAGTATTGGGATCTATAAATCCTGCATTGTTCACCCCATCTGTAAGCAGTATAATCACCTTACTCTCGGCATCGCTATCTTTTATTCTGTTTACTGAGGTTGCCAGTCCAGACCCTATTGCCGTACCATTTTCCAGAACGTCGTTATACTCTATATCTTCCAGAGCATCAAGTACTATGGCTTTATCACTGGTAATTGGCGTTTTGGTAAAGCTTTCTCCTGCATAAACCACTAGCCCAATTCGGTCTCCCGGGCGATTCTGAATAAATTCTTCTGCAACGTTTTTAGTTGCATCCAGGCGGTTAGGTTGTAAATCCCTGGCCAGCATACTGGCAGAAACATCTATAGCCATTACAATATCTATACCCTGAGTACTACTGGTTTGCGTGGATACATCTACGTTTCTGGGTCTGGCCATGGCCGTAATAATAAGTGCCAGTACCAGTAACCTTAGAATAAACAGTACAGGACGTAATTTTGGCAGAATACCTGTCTTAGCTTTAAAACCCTTCGTACTTGAAATCTTCAATTCTGGTGTTTGCCTGTGTCGTTTCCAGAAATACCAGGCTATTGCCAGCGGAAGCAGCAATAACAACCAAAAAAACTCCGGATTTTCAAAATTGAAATTAGCAAACATTATTCGTCCAGGTTATTAATTTCTACTGAGTTGATGATCCTTTCGGAAATCTCTTTAGCGTATTGATCATTCTGATTAAATATCACCATGATCTGTTCAAAACCTCCCTTTTCAGCAAAATTCAGAATTACATATTCGTTAGGTATAGCCTCTTCCGTGATTGGGTTTACGGCATCCAGTGTCCCAAAGACCTTCAGGCCTTTCGCTCCGTTGAGAGTCGTGAACTCTTCCTGCTTCATTACTATATTTCTCGCTCCCTGACCTTCCAGATACGTATAAATACCGTCAACGGCTTTTTTCAGATCAAACTGAACCTCCCCTTTAAATTTTATCGTGCTTAATGTGGTATAATAATTACTTAAGAGGCTTCCGTAGATAAAAGTTTCAGAACCCACCATCATTTGCTGCACTTCCTGAGGCATCTCCATTTCTCCTCGAACCAGCACTTTTGGT
Organism: uncultured Flavobacteriaceae bacterium; assembly: GCA_964008195.1. Classification (GTDB taxonomy): domain Bacteria; phylum Bacteroidota; class Bacteroidia; order Flavobacteriales; family Flavobacteriaceae; genus Christiangramia. Next base: position 1,210 of record CAXGBX010000190.1, on the reverse strand, counting down.
GTGGTCACGGCAACAGTTGGGTTCCCGTATTCACTTCTAATCCATTCCCCTTCCAGTAATTCTTTGGTTGGATGGCCTAAATAAGTATCCTTGACGTACGTATAGCCTTTGGTGGCGATAAGCGCGGTAACTCCAAATATGATAATCACCATCCCGGCAACTATCCCGATAATAATACGTCGTTTTTTGCGCTTTTTTGCCTGTTCTTCAAGAAATACCTCATCCTGTAACAATTCTTCCTGAGTTGGTTCTGGCACAGATGCGCGAAGATCATCAATGATATGTTTTGTTTTGGAACGATCTTCTTTTGCCGTGATCACATCAGGCTTAGATCGGGCAAATTTAGCAAGATCGGCCCTCTGCAATATCCTTTCGAAATCGCTAATGGTCTCGTTTGTGAGCTTCAATTTGCCGGCATCTTTTTGTGCGCGCAGGTAGAGGATCAATTCATTTGTGGTCCTTTCCAACCCATGATCATAAATCTTCCTATCCAGGTATTTTCTCACCGCAAAACTAAGTTGAGAGTAATATTCCCTTATTTCCCTGTTTTCAAGCAAATGGGAATTATCCAGTCTCTGCAGCTCTGCCATTGCTTGTTCATATGGAGGTAATTCCTGCTCCCCGGCACCTTTTTTCTTTCTTCTGATGATGAGGAAAGCAATTAACCCAGCAATTAAAAATATTCCCAATAACCACCATACCCAATCTGGAATGCTGAACCCCGGATCTACTTCTACCGAAGGCTTGAGGGGATATAACTTTTGCTTTGTGGTATCTACTACAACATCATTGACCTCAACTGCAATGGAATCTGTATAAAATGAATTATTTCTTATAAGAACTTCCTGACTAGGGATCACATATTTTCCGGAATCAAATTGCGTAAGAAAATATTCTTTCAGTAATCTGTATTTACCATTATTACGGATTGTATCTGGCTCGAGGGATTCAACCAATTCCAACGGTGAAAATGTTTCTCCCTCGGGGAAAACTACCAGATCTTCAGGATTAGAATTTACCTCTATCTGATATTTTATCTGCTCACCGATTTTAATGGTGGAAGAATCAATTTTTGCTGATACCTGCTGGGCAAGAACTATATCTACCTTCAGAAATAAACAAGCAAAAAACAGAAAGCCCAGAATTTCCGGGAGATGTATCTTGGTATATGTATCTGTAATTTTTTTAATCATTTCTTTCTTACGCTCTT
>CAXGBX010000189.1:0-5038 GCA_964008195.1 uncultured Flavobacteriaceae bacterium | reverse complement strand
GGCTGTCGATGTAGGTGCCGACGAAGATGCCTGCGGCCATAGCCACCAGGGTGCCTTGCAATCTTATCATATCTATAGTATCCCGGTTAAAAGTGCGCTCGGTAGAAATAGACTTGCGTTCATGAAACGGAATGATAGGAGGATTATCTATCCCGTGGGCTCTTTTCCAGATGGTACGCCCGTTCTTGCCCAGCACACTCTCCAGCACCTCCACAGGCATCTTCTGGATAGTTTCAATTCTACGAACCCCCAGATTAAGTAGTTTCTGAAACGTTTTATTCCCTATCATCGGGATTTTATTTACAGGCAATGGGGCCAGAAAAGGTTTTTCAGAACCTGCCTCAATAATCTTCTGCGCATAAGGTTTTCCCTCGCCGGTAGCGATCTTGGAAACCACCTTGTTTTGTGAAAGTCCGAAGGAAATAGGAAGATGGGTTTCTTTTAGAATAGTTTCCTGAAGTTCTGTAGCAAATTGCTTTATTCCGAAGAAACGGTCCATTCCCGTAAGATCAGCATAGAATTCATCTACGCTAGCCTTTTCAAAAGAAGGTACTTTACTGCGGATGATCTCCGTCACCTCGTGGGAGAATTTAGTATAGGTAGAAGCATTTCCCTTAATAACGATAGATTGCGGACAAAGCTGCCGTGCCACTTTCATACTCATACCCGAATGTACCCCATACTTCCGGGTCTCATAGCTACAGGCGGCAACTACACCACGATCTCCCAGCCCACCTACAATAAGCGGTTTATTATTTAATTTGGAATCCAGCCTTCTCTCTGCGGAAACAAAAAAGGTATCCAGGTCCAGATGGATGATAGACTTGATATTTTTCATAACTAGGAATAATTCCTTTTAATTGGAAATATTCCAAAATTAGGAAATTATTCTGGATGAAGATGTGGAGGAAGAGTTAAAAGAAAGGTGAATTTTTATAGATCTTCCGCAAACCTAGAGCAGGCCTTTGTTTTTGAGATCATCAAAAATAAGATGATCTACGAAGGAACTTTCAGATCTCCTTGAGTATGGAAAAAATTCAAGTTTTTCAATTTCAGAAGATGCTTTAAGTTTGCCAGTAAATTCTGCAGTATAGCAAGTCATTCTTACCACAGTGTCCATTGGATGTCCATGGGCCTGAGCTTCAAAAACACCATATTTTTTTAGGTTTTCAGGGCGAAGTTTTACTGATAGTTCTTCCTCGATTTCTCTAAATAATGCTTCTGTATCAGATTCGCCATTTTCCCTTTTTCCTCCAGGTATATACCAGGTAGATTTTCCCTTGCTAAGGCTCATCAAGATCTTTTTATCTTGAATATAAATGTAGGCGAGTTTGTCTATATAATTTTTCATAGAGAATCCAAAGTTTCTAAATTATTAGATTTTAATTTTAGATTAAAGTAGGTGTAAAAATCAGAATTTTTTTTTTGGATTTAGAGGAGTAGAGCGCTTTAGAAATTAATAGCATTAATAAATAGAATAATTCACATTATTTTTTTTCGTACCTTAATTGCTTCCTAACCAAAAACCAGATATTATGAAAGGTTCTTCAGGTAAACGCAGGCTGGTTAAAAAGTACGTATCTGATTTCGTTTTTTCAGAAAAGACGCGTTTTGTACTGGATGGTACAAATTATCAATTTCCTGGTCATACTTCAGGAGGGAAGTTTATCAAGTTTAAGCTGGAAAACAGTCGGAAACAACCCAAGCGGAAATTCGTTTTTAAAGTAATTTATAAAATGATGAAGAATTTTCAGTCTTCACTCAACTAATAAAAAAGCTCTTTCAATTTGAAAGAGCTTTTTTATTAGAATATGTTATTTGGCTTCAGCGACCCATTGATCTATTTTATTCTCCAGTAACTGTAGCGGCACACAACCGGTTTCAAGAACCTGTTTATGATATTCCCTGATATCAAAACTGTCCCCAAGTTCAGTTTTGGCATTTTCACGAAGCTCCTGGATCTTTAATTGTCCTATCTTATAAGACAGCGCCTGTCCCGGGTTGGCCATATATCGTTCAATTTCTGAAATTACACTGGCTTTAGATTCAGCTTCATTATCTAAAGAATACTGGATCGCTTCCTCACGCGTCCAGCCTTTGCTATGTAAGCCTGTATCTACCACCAATCTCACTGCACGGTGCATTTCTGCTCCCAGGGTTCCAAAATATTGATAAGGGTCTGTATACAATCCCAATTCCTTTCCTAAAGATTCAGAATATAAAGCCCAGCCTTCGCCATAACCACTATACCAGAGTGTTTTTCTGAAGTCTGGTAAATCTTCATTTTCCTGCGTAAGCGAAATTTGATAATGATGGCCCGGAATGGCTTCATGTAAAAATAAAGACTCATCGCTATAAATATTATAGTTGGCTGCATCTGGAATCGGAACATAAAAAATTCCCGGTCGGGTGCCATCAAGTGAACCCGGATTATATTCTGCACTGGCAGAATTTTCACGAAATTCTTCCGTTCTTCTTACCTCAAATGCAGTCTTTGGAGTGACGCTAAAGAGTTTACTGATATTTGGTTTCATGGTTTCATGAATCTCTTCAAAATTTGCGATCACCTCTTCCGGTTTGTCAAAAGGCATCAATTCTTTGCTCTCTCGTACATAGTTGAAGAAAGATTTAAGGTCGCCCTCAAAACCAACCTCTTCTTTTACTTTGATCATTTCCTTAGAAATTCGTTCCACCTCATCGAGACCAAGCTGATGAATTTCTTCAGCAGTCATATCTGTGGTGGTGTAAAGCTTTATCTGGTGTTTATAATATTCAGCTCCATTCGGGATATCGGCAATTCCGCTACTTTTCCGGCCTTTGGGTAAATAATCATTCTTTAAGAAAGAATGCATTTTCTTATACTGCGGAATCACTTTTTCGGTGATCATTGTTTTGTATTCTTCCGTAATTCGCTGTTTTTCTTCTTCGGAAAAACTATCCGGAAAATTATTTACAGGTCTGTAGAAAAGATGTTCTTCCACTTTATCTCCGGTCATAGATTTCATTTGAGGAATTACTTTCTGAATTAGGGAAGCTGGCAGAACATATCCTTTCTGCATTCCTTCACGCATATTTGCTTCCGCAGAATCCATCCAGCTAAGAAAACCATCTACACGTTTAAGCCAGTTTTCATAATCCTCAACGGTTTTAAAAGGCTGTGCACCCGCCCCGCTGGCCAGCTGACCCATGAAAAGATTTACAGACCACATTTGGTCTATAGGCATGTATTTCGATTTGTCAAACTCCATGGTAGCGAGGTTGATATCACATTCCCAGAGCAGGATATTCTTGCTCATTTTTTCAGTGTCATTAAGATTTTCATCATTGATCGCCTGAGCCTGTTTACGGTATCTGGTGTAGTAATTTCTCAAACTATCCTCATATTCCGGGGATAACATATTCGGAAATTGATCATTATAGCGCATGTCCCCAGACGTGGTTGCTGAAATTGGATTCAGTTTCAACCCATCTTCATAATAATTATTCAGAATTGAGTCGAATTCAGCACTTGCCTGAACTTTTTCATCTTCTAATGAATTATTCTCAGCCTCATTTTTACATCCGATCAAACATAAAGCAAGAATGATGGGAAATAGCATTTTTTTAAACATATACTTTGATTTATTCAACTTCTCTAAGATATGAAAAAGCTGTTATTAATTTTTACATGTAGCTTTTCAGAAATTCGAGGAATAAAAAAAGCCCCTGCAAACGCAGAGGCTTTCTCTAATATCTAAAGTCTAAGATCTAGTATCTGTAGTATTCTGGTTTGTAAGGCCCTTCAACCGTTACCCCAATATATTCTGCCTGATCTGGTTTCAATTCAGTAAGTTCTACCCCAATTCTTTCCAGGTGAAGTTTTGCCACTTTTTCATCTAAATGTTTAGGCAACATATATACTTCGTTTTTATACTGATCGGTATTTTTCCAAAGTTCTATTTGCGCCAGTGTCTGGTTAGTGAATGAGTTACTCATTACAAAACTTGGGTGACCAGTGGCACATCCAAGGTTCACCAAACGCCCTTCAGCTAAAAGAATGATGTCTTTACCGTCGATAGTATATTTATCAACCTGAGGCTTGATCTCAACCTTGGAATCACCATGCTTATCATTCAACCAGGCCACAGCGATCTCATTGTCAAAATGGCCAATATTGGCCACGATCGTCTTGTCTTTCATCGCCTCAAAATGTTCCCCACGAACGATGTCTTTATTCCCGGTAGTTGTGATCACGATATCAGCTTTTGGAAGAACAGTTTCCAGTTTCTTTACCTCAAAACCGTCCATCGCTGCCTGTAGTGCACAAATAGGGTCAATTTCAGTTACGGTAACGATAGAACCGGCACCTTTAAAAGACTGGGCAGTACCTTTTCCAACATCTCCATATCCACAAACAACCACACGTTTACCGGCAAGCATCACATCGGTTGCACGACGAATCGCGTCTACAGCACTTTCACGACAACCATATTTATTGTCAAATTTCGATTTAGTAACCGAATCGTTCACATTAATTGCAGGCATAGGAAGCGTTCCTTTCTTCATACGCTCATATAACCTGTGAACTCCAGTAGTCGTTTCTTCAGAAAGTCCTTTAATTCCTTTTCCAAGTTCAGGATATTCATCCAAAACCATATTGGTAAGATCCCCACCATCATCAAGGATCATATTCAATGGCTCGCGCTCTTCCCCGAAGAAAAGGGTTTGCTCTATACACCAGTTAAATTCTTCCTCGGTCATTCCCTTCCACGCATAAACCGGAATCCCGGCAGCAGCAATAGCTGCAGCAGCATGATCTTGCGTAGAGAAGATATTACAGGAACTCCAGGTAACATCAGCTCCAAGCTCTACAAGGGTTTCAATAAGAACCGCAGTCTGGATGGTCATGTGCAAACATCCCGCAATTCTCGCTCCTTTTAAAGGCTTGGATTCTCCATACTCTGCACGAAGTGCCATTAAACCTGGCATTTCAGCTTCAGCAAGTTCTATTTCGCGACGCCCATAATCAGCAAGCTCAATATCTTTTACTTTATAGGCG
>CAXGBX010000188.1:0-5042 GCA_964008195.1 uncultured Flavobacteriaceae bacterium | reverse complement strand
TGCTCGCGAATCTAGACCACCACTTAAGAACAGGCCATGTCGACTCGATTTAGACGTTGCGAGCTCAACGCCTTTACGTATTTCGTGTTCAATTTATGAAATGGATAATCGGTCATGGGGATTATTCCTTGTTCGGTCTCAATGATTTCGAACTGATCTATCTTTAAAACCGAACTGATATATTCTTCGAGTTTTTCATCGTAAACAGATTCCTCCGTAAGAAATGGCGTGAAAAAAGTGAACTCAATAAGTGCTTCCTTTTCTGAAAATGGTAAAACATACGTAAAGCAGCAGCTATCATTATATTTTACCCGATAATCCATCATGGTAAATATATCCGGTTCAAAATGAGAATTTTCAGTTCTTATTTTGATTCCTTTAAAATGCTGATTTATATAGGATGATTTTTCATCTTTCTCAAAATCTGCAGGTGGCCGACTATCAAAAAAGTGAGTGGCAGTATAATTATTTTTATTACCAATGGCAGTTCTGGTAACTGGATCTATTTTTGAAATGCTGTCCTTTATGAAAAAAATATCTTCAGATTTTTCCAGTTCCTCCCTTGCATAATTATAGAAATCAAGAGATTTGATCATTTTGTAGGAATAAGGATCTAGATCGAGATATTTGGAAATCTCAGAAGAAATAAAATAGCCTTTTTTCCATTTTTTGGTAACGAGATGATCCCAATTACCACGATCTTTTTCCCAGAAACACCAGGTTTTATCGTTTTCGGACTTGTTTGAAGGTTCAATAACAGCAATCTTCTTTCCCTTAAAAAATAAATCTTGTTTCAGGCGAAGCGCAAGTTGAAGTCCCGCCAGGCCACCACCCACAATGACGTAGTAATAATCTGGCGTTATCATCTAATTGAAGATTTTATTATTTCTTGAAATATTTAAAAGGTACGAAAAGCATTCCGAAGCATTCACCATCATCTTTGCCTAAGTGTTTATGGTGCATTTTATGGGCTCTTCTAATCCCTTTCGCATACTTATTACTAGCATTCCGGAATATTTTGAATCGCTGGTGTATAAAAATATCGTGAACCGTGAAATATGTGATGCCATATGCTAAAATACCCAATCCTATAGGTAAACCGATCCAAACATCTTCATATCTCCACAATAGAAAGCATCCAATACTTACCAGGGCATAAAAAACAAAGAAGAGATCATTACGTTCCCACCAGCTGCTGTGGTCTTTTCTATGATGATCCTGATGCAATTTCCACAGAAATCCGTGCATTACATATTTATGTGTGAACCAGGCCATGCCTTCCATCATCATAAAGGTACCCAGAAAAATCACTATCCATAATAAAACATTCATTTCTTTAACTATTTATATAAGATTCAACCTGTAAGAAATATAAGATTTTGCGAGTAGTCCTGCTTTTTGATAATTAGGAACTCTTACCCGGCGATTTCTAATTTCCAGTGACGGTATTCTCTTTAATTTCTGTAATAATTTTCTATAATAAATATACGCGGTGTAAACTCCAAATTTAGCTTCTACCGGCAAATGGGCAATTCCTCTAAGACCTTTATTAAAATCTTCTTCTATTTCTTTGATGATCTGTTCTTTATTGATTTCGTTTAATTGAGAAAGGTCCACATTTGGAAAATAACTTCTGCTAAGATCTTCATAATCGGCTTTTAAATCCCTTAAAAAATTTACTTTCTGAAAAGCTGAACCAAGGCTCATGGCAGAATTCTTGAGTTGATTGTATCTCTTTTCATCCCCATTAACAAATACCTTCAAACACATGAGACCAACAACATCTGCACTGCCATAGATATACTGCTTATACTCTTCCATGCTAAGATATTCAGACTTGTGTAAATCTAAGCGCATGCTGTCCATAAAAGCATCATATAGTTCTTTTTGAATAGCGTATTTATGAACCGTTTCCTGAAAAGAGTTTAGAATCGGGTTTAAAGATATTTTTGAATCTATGGCTTTATAGAGATCAATTTCAAAATCTGCAAAAAGCTTTTCCTTATCGTAATCATGAAAAGTATCTACGATCTCATCTGCAAATCGTACAAACCCATAAATATTATAAATATCCTGCCTTATAGAAGGGGCAAGCATTTTAGTGGCCAGGGAAAAAGATGTGCTGTAAGAATTGGTCACCGTCTTACTACACTCTCTGGATACTATGTCAAAAATAGATTTCATATTAATTTTTTTCATATTTTTCTATGAGACCAGCGGCTAATTTCCCCGAAATAAGGGAAGGTGGTACCCCAGGACCAGGAACGGTAAGTTGCCCGGTGAAATAAAGTTGGTTTACTTTTTTACTTCTCAATTTTGGTCTTAAAAAGGCAGTCTGAAAAAGAGTATTAGCCATTCCGTAGGCATTGCCTTTATAGGAGTTGTAAGCTTCTTTAAAATCTTTTACACAGAAAGATTCTTTAAATATAATATTTGTTTTTAATTTTTGATTCGTAATATTTTCGAAACGTTTAAGGATTAGATTGAAATAATGCTCCCTAAGTTCTGCGGTATCCTCTAGGTCTGGAGCTAGCGGAATCAAAAATATCCCTGCTTCTTTTCCGTCCGGAGCACAGGTTGCATCAGTGATTGACGGAAAACTGGCGTAAAATAAAGGGTTTTCAGGCCATTTTGGATTATCATAAATATCTTTCGCATGTTCTTCAAAATCTGAATCGAAAAAGAGTGTATGATGAGAAACATTCTCAATTTTCTTATCGAAACCTACGTAGAACAGTAGGGAAGAGGGGGCAAAGGTTTTTTTATCCCAGTATTTTTCAGAATACTGCCTGAACTTTTTCGGCAATAATTGTTCAGAATGATGATAATCTGCTCCTGAAAGTACAATGTCTGAAAGATGATCTGCTCCGTTTACGGTGATGCCTTTTGCAATACCATCTTCAGTAATAATTTTTTCAACCGATGAATTCAAATGAAATATTACTCCGAGTGATTCAGCTAAATTCTGAATTCCCTCTATTACTTTATACATTCCACCCACAGGATGCCATGTTCCCAGACCAAAGTCGGCGTAATTCATAAAACTGTAAAAAGCGGGGGTATCACTGGGTTTAGCTCCCAGGAACAATACGGGAAACTCGAGAATTTTTCTAAGTTTTGTATTGGTGAATTCCTTTCTAACATCATTACTGATATTTGTGAAAAATCTGCCTAGTCTTTTAGCGGTTTCAGGGGTGATCAACTCCATTGGGGAAACACCCGGGCGATACACTAAATCTTTAATAGCAATATCATAGTTGTCTTTTGCTTTTGCAATAAACTTTTTCAGGCTTTTAGAACTACCGGCTTCTTCATCTTCAAAACTCTTGTAAATTTCCTCCAAAGATCCTGGAATGGTAACAGAATCAGCTTCGCCAAAATAAACCTGGTAGGCAGGATCAAGTCTTTCCAGTGCATAATAATCTGACGCTTTCTTATTGAAATCATTAAAAAACCTCTCAAATACATCTGGCATCCAATACCACGTAGGACCTATATCAAATGTAAATCCGTCCTTCTTCAATTGTCTGGCTCTTCCACCAACACTACTATTCTTTTCGAAAACCTGCACTTCGAAACCTGCTTGTGCCAAATAGCAGGAGGCTGCAAGAGAAGCAAAGCCGGAGCCGATAATGTTTATTTTTTGAGGCATGAATAAATTTTATAGGGTGTTGATGAATTCTGAAATTGAATGATGTACTTTAATATGATTGGAAAGCTGTTTTTGATCAATCTCTTTAGTTCTTTGACCAAATAAATAGAATTGATGGTCTTTCTTTTCACAAATTCGTTCCTGAAAATCTGCGATGAATTCATGTACATCGGTATTTACGGGAGTTATGGTTAAATAACTTACGAAAATTAGGTTATCATGGATTTCCATAAGGTAATCCATATTATCTAGCGGTAGACTGGGCCCAAGATAAATTGCATTTTTTCCGGCATTTAATAATTCGTAATTAAGATATAGAATACCAATGTCGTGAATTTCATTTTCCGGTAAAAAGAGTACATATAAGCTTTGATCGTCCTTTTCAGGGATTTCAGCTTTGATATCTGCAATATTCAGATAAATTTTCTGCTTTATCAATTCTACGATATAGTGTTCATGAATTGGTTTTATCGTATCTGTTTGCCATAGCATCCCAATTTCTTCCAGCAGGGGTAAGAAAACATCATGAAAAATTTCTCTGAAATTCCTCTTCTCTTTTAACTTATTATATGTTCTCTGGAAAAGGCGATCGTCAAAATTCATCATCGCCAGTTTAAATGAATTCTTAGCTCTATTTTCTTCACTGGAAGATGCAGAAATTCGTTTAACAAGATCTTTGATCTCTTCTTCCTTCATTCTGGAAATTCTGGAAATCTTATATCCATGTCCGTTAAGAAAGGCAATATTCAGGAGCTTCTGAAGATTATTCCCGTTATAGGTTCTAATATTCGTATCGGTGCGCTCAGGATTGAGTATATCATATCTTTTTTCCCAAATCCTGATTGTATGGGCTTTGATCCCACTAAGATGTTCAAGATCCTTAATACTAAAATTTTGCTTTATATGTTCCATAATTGCTAATAAGCATTAAACAAATCTAAACAATAAATGCGCTATAAATTATTAAGAAATGTTAAAATGTTTAATTTAATCGAATAAAGATTAAACAAAATATAGTGAGGCAAAAAAAGAGACTGTCTCAAAAGTGAAAGAAATGTCATTTTGAGCGAAGTCGAAAAATTTTAACTTACTTCAAATTAGATTTTTGAGTTTCTTGCCAGATTCTTCATTTCATTCAGAATGAGACAGCCTAAGCATTAATTAGATAAAATGAAATATATTCAGAGAATGAAAAGTAGTACCCGGAGCGGGACTTGAACCCGCACGCCCTAATGGACACATGGCCCTCAACCATGCCTGTCTACCAATTCCAGCACTCGGGTATGAGTTTATGGAATGCCTCCATAAGGCTGGTCAACAAGTTTCGATCAAAAGATCGAAGCGAGCAAAATAGTGATCTGGCTGGGGCTCGAACCCAGGACCCTCTCCT
>CAXGBX010000187.1:0-5068 GCA_964008195.1 uncultured Flavobacteriaceae bacterium | reverse complement strand
AATAAATGTATTTTGAATTGTTAGAACGATGTGTCTAATTTAATATAATCCAGAAATTCTCTTCTAACTTCTTTCTTTTTAAATGCTCCTCCAAATTCGCTGGTAACGGTACTACTTTCTATATCGCGAATTCCTCTACTGTTTACACAAAGATGTTTTGCATCCACCACACATGCTACATCAAGGGTTCCAAGAACATTCTGAAGTTCATGTACAATTTGCATGGTCATTCTTTCCTGTACCTGTGGCCTTTTGGCAAAATAGTCAACTATCCTGTTCATTTTGGATAATCCAACAACAGTTCCATTAGAAATATAGGCAACATGGGCTTTTCCAACAATAGGAAGAAGATGATGTTCGCAGGTAGAATACACCGTAATGTTCTTTTCTACCAGCATTTCACCATATTGATATTTATTTTCAAAAGTGGAGGCTTTCGGTTTCCTTTTAGGGTGAAGTCCGGAAAATATTTCATTTACGAACATTTTCGCTACTCGTTGAGGGGTTCCCTTCAGGCTATCATCATTGAGATCTAAACCTAGAGTGTCCAGAATGTTCTTTACATCTTTCTTGATAAGATCAATTTTTTCTTCATCACTTAGGTCAAACGCATCCTGTCTTAAAGGAGTCTTTGCGCTGCTACCGGCATGGGCATCACCCATTTCTTCAATTTCATTCAATATTTTATCTACTTTCATGCTTTTTGCAATAATAGTCGGTGTAAACCGTATTGGCTTGCAAAGATACATATTTATAAGGTTTTAGCCCTACTCAAAATTAGATAAGCCTTATCTGTAGGTTTGAGCAATATTTCATATTTTGCAAGGGTTAAGATGTGGTTGGGAATGAGATCGATATTCAAAATATTAATAATCTTATTATCTGGGCTTTTTTCGATTGGTTCGATAAATGCCCAGGGAAATCGTTGTGCAGATATTGAACCTTTTTGTGCTGGCGAGGAACGACTCACATTTCCAAATTCCAATTTCACCAATAGCAATGTGATAAGTGGAGAGATAGGCCCCAATTATGGATGTTTGGATGAACAGCCATATCCTGCATGGTTCTTTTTGCAGGTAGAAAATTCTGGCGACCTGAGATTTCGTATTTCTCAATATGCCAATCAAAATGGTTCTGGTGCCGCTTTAGATGTAGATTTTGTTGTGTGGGGCCCTTTTGATCGCGATGATGATTATTGCTCCGGAGCTTCTTTAAATGAAGGCAATATTGTGGATTGTAGTTACCTTCCAGCTGCTATAGAATTCATGTCTATACCTAATGCACGGGCCAACGATATTTACGTGGTGGTTATAACTAATTTTGAACAAGTTCCCGGGTTCATTAGTCTTGAGCAGACCAATAGCGGTGAGGGCTCTACAGATTGTTCTATCCTGGATCTTGCCCTTGGAGATAATATTTCTGTGTGTGATGAAGATGAATATGTCTTAGACGGAACTTCAGAAGAAGAGGTAACCTATGAATGGTTTGTTTTAAATGAAAGTACCGGGCAATATGAACTGATTCCAAATGAAACCGGACCTACATATACGGTAACCACATCTGGAGATTATAGATTGGTGGTAACAGACGAGATTGAAAATAAATCTGAGCAGGATGATGTCACAGTGAATTTTTATGATTCTCCTGTTATTGGAGAAATTGATCAGCTTGCAGTCTGCACAGATGATACTTCTATTAACTTAACTAAGGCTTCCGAAGATTTAATTGAACCTAATGGGAATACTTCCAGTTATGAGGTCTTATACTATGAATCTACTCAGGATATTGAAGATTCTCAACCTATTACTTCTTCATCTTCCTATCCATTTGAAGACGGAAAAAGAATTTTTGCCCAGGTACGTGATATCATTAGCGGATGTATTTCTGAAACAACATCTTTTGAATTAACCACTTTTGATTTTCCAGAATACAATCTGCCAGAAGACCTTATTTTTTGCGTGGATCTTTCAGGTAATCTTTTAAATCCAGTTAATGCCGGGGAAGACCTTGGTGAAGGATATTTCTACGAATGGTTTGATGGGAATCAGTTAATTAGTACTTCCGCAATTATTACCTTTTCTGAAATTCCTGTAGCTTCAGAAATACTGGTAAGGATAACTCATCCTGAATCTGGTTGTGTACTGGAATTTAACACTAATGTAGCGCTTGTTTCCCGCCCGGAACTAATTTCAGTATCGGTTTCTGGTTCCGATTTTGGAGATGGATATATAGTTACAGCAACTCCAGAAAATTTTATAGGTGAAGATTTTGCTGAATTTGAATACAGGCTAGACGATAATAACTGGCAGGAAAGCAATATATTCTCAGATGTTCCTCCGGGCAGTCATGTAATATCTGCCAGAGAAATAAATGGCTGTGGTGAAACAACCAGTGAAAGCTTTTTTCTGGTAGGATATCCGCGTTTTTTCAGTCCAAATTCAGATGGCTTTAATGATTCCTGGAACCTGTTGACAGACAATAATATTACGATTAATAAATTATATATTTTTGACCGGTATGGGAAATTAATTAAAGAATTAGATCCTAATCAGGGTAAAGGTTGGGATGGCACTTATAATGGTAAAGCCCTACCAGCAGATGATTATTGGTTTAGAATTGAATTTGTAGATGAAAAAACAGGTGATCAGCGCGAATACATGGCTAACTTCACTTTATTGAGGTAACAAAAATTTAAATTTTGAAATTCTCTTGAATTCTGTATTTAAGTCCAGGTTAAAATATAGCCTTTGGATAAGTTTTACTTTTTCTACAATCCAAAAGTAAGTGATAATACAACTTTAGAAAGATCTCTGTCTATATTGATAGGATCCGTAAGACCTACGTTATAGATAGGAGTTGATTCTTCGTAGTTTGCATAACTATAGGCCAGGTCTAAGTTAATGTTCCCGAAAGAATATCCAATTCCACCACTATAACCGGTAAGATCACCTACACGATTTTCACCTTTAGAAGGGCTCTCCTCAAACCTGTATCCGGCTCTTAAGCTAAAATCTGCAATCCTGTATTCTCCTCCCAGTCTGTAAGTAGAGGCTGCTTGCATATTTTCGGCAATATCAGCATTAAGAATTTGAAAATCTATATCATTTTCAGGTTTGAATTTGATGTTTGAATAGTCCTTTCGGCTATAATCAAAACTTAGCAGGCCCTTTTTTCCGAATAAATAAGCCGCGCTGGCCGATATTTTAGAAGGGATCTGGAATCGATATTCCGGATATATATTGATAATTTGTGGCGATACACTTACAAATTCATCCATTGAAGAATTTGTATCTAAATATTGTGAGGTTTCTTCCCGAATATAAAACCAGGTTGGGGAATCATAAGTTAGGCCAACCCGAATATTTTCGTTCAACTTTGCGATTCCTCCCAATTGAAAAGAAAAACCATCACCATTTGTACTCAGAGAATTACCAAAATAAACTTCGGTAGTTAAACTTTCGGGGTTGTTGTTTAGTTCACTTAATTCAGTAGAATTCTCATAATTTATAAAATGGGAATTCATATTCAAGCCCAGGTAGAGGAAATCTTTAAACTGCGTTCCAACATTAAAAGTAAACTTCCCATTCAGTCCATTTGCTGCGTAAGCATACCTCTGGTCAAAATTCCCATCATCAATAAGGGAAAAATATTCGGTGTTATCGAGATTATCATTTACCGCTTCTATTACAAAACCTCGATATCCAAGATATGCCTGTTGTGCCCCAAAACCGTAAATCTCACCAAGAGACGCATAGAGATCAGAAATACGTTGAGATCTAGTGCGATCAAGCAATTCCAGTGGTACCCCATTGGCATAATTCAGAAAATATTCATCAATAGAATTGGTGGAATTCCCTCTTACCGCAAAATCTTCCTGAAAATCCTTTGTAGTAGTATAATTAAGGCCTACCGAGATTTTTCTCCAGTTACTATCCTGATTGGTGGTAAATACAAAAACACCTCCAATATTATCTAAATCTATTTCGCTGTCCCCATTATTACTGAGTCCATTATTATAGCGATAACTGCTCTCAAGATCTCTGTAAGATAAAGTTGCAGTGGCAGTGCTTGATAGAAAAACTGCTGAAGAGGCCGGATTCAATCCTATAGCTGAGATATCACCACCTAAAGCGCCAAATGCTCCGCTCATCCCTACAAATCTTGCAGTTCCTGACATTTCTGAAGAGGAATAGCGATAGGCGTCTTGCAGGGTTTGGCTATTCACAGATGAAACTATAGCAATAAATGCTATAAAGGATAATATTTTTTTCATGATGATTTTCATTTTATAAAAAAACCTTACAGATCTAAACCTGTAAGGTTACATATTATGTTCTTAAATTTCTATCTACCTCCTCCACGGCCTCCTCTTGAAGAAGAGCTTCTTCCGCCGGAACTCCTTGTGGTTCCCGAACTTCTACTGGAACTACTTGAACTTCTTGTGGTCGTAGACCTTGAAGTACTGGAACTTCTTCTGGATGGAGAAGAACGATAGGTACTATTGCTACTTCTTGAAGATCTTTGATATACAGGTGAACTGCTTCTGCCGCTGTTATAGTCATAACTTCTAGATGGTTCAGATCTTCTACTGGTTCTTGTGTAAACTCTTGAATCTGAATTTGCGGTACTACGTCCAACTCTTGAAGTTCCGTAATCTGAAGATCTTGAGTTTCTTATTTCCCTGATTCTTTGAGAATAAGAATTTCTTCTACTTGGTCTTTCTGTATAAGATGCTCTGGAATTTCTTCTTCCATTATTATAAGCAATATTGTTATTATGATAATGATTCCATTGATTGTTATAATATGGACGGTATGGGTTATAAAATCCTCCATAGCCAAATCCAAATCCAAAACCTGCATTCCACCATCCGTTACCAGCTACACCATATGGGCCAAATCCACCCCAGCCCCAACTTCCAGGCCAAAAAGGATCATACCATCCGCCGTAAGGACCGCCATATGGAAATCCGAAACCTCTACCATAAAAGCCTCCACCAAAGCCATAACCAAATCTCCAAGGGGAATAAAAGCCACCATAGATACCGGGTCCAAAGCCATTATTATAA
>CAXGBX010000186.1:0-5078 GCA_964008195.1 uncultured Flavobacteriaceae bacterium | reverse complement strand
ATTTATGTTTGCCATGTGTAGCGCAACCGATAGCTTTGACATTGCCCTTGCTGCTGAAGGAGTTGATATTGCTGAAGCAATGTTTGATGGTGATCCCAGCGAACCCGGTTACCAGGCTAAGATTGATTTTAATAATACCTTTGCTTTTACTGATTTTGAATTGGAAAGAAGCCCTATGGTTTACGAATTCTCCAGTATCGATATGACTTCCAAAAGACAGATTGAGAAGGAAAGTGATTATTTCAGTTTGATGGATTATTCAGCAAAATGGGATGTGGTACCTACGATGCTTACTCAAAATCATACCCGTCTCGTTAAAGGCTTTATGGGACAAACTACCAGTTATGATCCCAATACTGTGAAACCCGGGGTTTTAATCATGGGTGAGAGTAAACTGAACGGAGAAGCAAGGTATATACACGGGGTAAAAGGAAAAGGTTTTTTTACTTTTTACGGAGGTCACGATCCTGAAGATTATCAGCATCGAGTAGGAGATCCTAAAACTGAATTAGAACTACACCCAAACTCTCCCGGTTACCGCCTAATTCTCAATAATGTGCTTTTTCCGGCTGCTAAGAAGAAGGAGCAAAAAACCTAATGGAAAAAGTATTCATCATTCTTAACACTATTTTTCAAAATCTTCGTTATCAATAGGGTCTGGACGTCGCTCGAGAGATTCAATATTTTTTGCTGCTGAATAGACTACTATTCTTGATAAAATATGCGAAAGCTTATATATTTAGATTTCAAGAAACTGTTTATAAAATATAAGATATGGAGATAGAATTTTATCAAACGGAAATTAGACTTAGACCTCGTTCCAGAGGATTTCATTTGATCACAGACGAGATTGTTGATCAATTTTCAGAAATTGAAGATATTGATATAGGAATGCTTCAGGTATTTATAAAACATACTTCGGCCGGCCTGGCTATCAATGAAAATGCCGATCCAACCGTTCGGGAAGATTTTAGAAGTCATTTTGATAAAATGGTTCCTGAGAATCAATCTTATTACAAACACACCATGGAAGGATCTGACGATATGCCGGCACATATTAAATCATCCCTTACCGGCACTTCACTTCAAATTCCAATTACCAACGGAAAACTAAATTTGGGCACCTGGCAGGGAATTTACCTATGTGAACATCGTGATAGTGGAGGTTCCAGGAAATTGGTGCTCACAGCTTATGGTGAGTAAACAAAAAATCCCGCCAAAAGGCAGGATTTTTATATAAGAGAGTATAATTGTTTATTTTACTTTTTCTACAATTGCTTTGAAAGCGGCTGGGTCGTTCATCGCCAAATCGGCAAGAACCTTACGGTTCAATCCAATTTCACTGGTTTTGAGTTTCCCCATAAATTGAGAATAAGATAATCCTTCTTGTCTGGCTGCAGCGTTAATACGCATAATCCATAAAGAACGGAAGTTACGTTTCTTAGCTTTACGGTCTCTGTATGCATAAAGCATCGCTTTTTCCACCGCATTTTTAGCAACAGTCCAAACGTTTTTACGACGTCCGAAATATCCCTTTGCTTGCTTTAAAACTTTTTTTCTACGTGCCCTTTTGGCAACTGAATTTACTGATCTTGGCATATTTTACATTTTTTTGTAGCAGGCGGTCGATAATCGACACTTTTAACTTAAACTTCAAACTGTCACACTGAGCGCAGTCGAAGTGTTGCCCGACTCCATGGTTAAATAATTAATTAAAACCTCAAGAGCTTCAATTTACTTTAAACGTAATTGAAGTTTGACATTGTCCTTATCTGCATCATGTACTAATGTACTATGCGTTAAGGCTAGCTTACGTTTCTTAGACTTCTTTGTTAAGATATGACTCTTAAACGCGTGCTTTCTTTTAATCTTACCTGTACCTGTTAGCTTAAAACGCTTCTTGGCACTGGATTTTGTTTTCATCTTAGGCATTGCTGTCCTCTTTTTATAATTAACTCTCTTATTTTTTTTAACTTATTATCCTATTTACCTCTCCTTGGGAGAGGTCAAAATTGCATCGCAATTTTGGGTGAGATCTATTTCGATTTCTTAGTTGGAGATAAAAACATAGTCATACGTTTTCCTTCCAACTTCGGCATTTGCTCTACTTTTCCATGCTCTTCCAGATCCTGGGCAAGTCTTAACAGAAGAATTTCTCCTTTATCTTTAAATACGATAGAACGACCTTTAAAGAACACGAAAGCTTTAAGCTTGGCGCCATCTTTAAGGAATTTTTCAGCATTACGTTTTTTAAACTCGTAATCATGGTCATCTGTATTGGGACCAAATCGAATTTCCTTTACCACCACTTTACTGGCTTTGGCTTTCATGGCTTTTTCCCGCTTCTTTTGTTCGTAAAGAAACTTCTTATAATCCATGGCCTTCACAACTGGAGGCTTTGCATTTGGAGAAATTTCAACAAGATCCAAACCTAATTCCTGTGCGATAGACAGGGCTTTTTTGGTAGGATATACATCCATTTCTACATTATCACCAACCAGACGTACTTCTTCAGATCTAATTTTTTCGTTGATCCTGTGTTCTGCTTCTTTTTGTCGGCCGAATCTGTTCGGTTTTCTTCTACGTATTGCTATGGCTCAAAATTTAAATTAAACTTCCGTTTTAAAAGGCTTTAAGGTACTATCGATTTCTTTATTAATCAAATTAGCGAAATCTTCTATGCTCATGGTTCCTAAATCACCTTCGCTGTGTTTACGAACAGAAATCGTACCATCTTTGGCCTCCTGTTCTCCAACGATAAGCATATAAGGGTATTTGTTAACTTCTGCTTCCCTAATCTTCTTGCCTATAGTTTCATTTCTGTTATCAGCAAGGGCGCGAATTTCGTTATTTTCAAGCAAAGTTAAAACTTTTTGTGAGTATTTTTCATATTTCTCACTGAGTGAGAGAATAATAGCCTGTTCAGGCATTAGCCACAGAGGAAAGTTTCCACCGGTATGCTCCAGTAAAATGGCGATAAACCTTTCCATACTTCCAAAAGGAGCACGATGAATCATTACCGGGCGGTGTGACTCATTGTCACTTCCTTTATATGTCAGGTCAAAACGTTCAGGTAAATTATAATCTACCTGAATAGTTCCCAATTGCCAGCTTCTGCCCAGTGCATCTTTAACCATAAAGTCAAGTTTTGGGCCGTAGAACGCAGCTTCGCCAGTTTCCACAACATAATTCAGTCCTTTTTCGTCTGCCGCATTGATGATGGCAGTTTCTGCTTTCTCCCAAACATCATCAGAACCTATGTATTTTTCCTTATTATCGGGATCTCTTAGGGAAACCTGTGCTGTAAAATCTTCAAATCCTAAAGAAGAGAATACATATAAAGTAAGGTCAATTACTTTCTTGAATTCCTCATCCAATTGTTCAGGCATACAGAAGATGTGCGCGTCATCCTGGGTAAATCCACGAACTCTGGTTAAACCATGAAGTTCACCACTCTGTTCATATCTGTAAACGGTGCCAAATTCAGCAAATCTCTTCGGAAGGTCACGATAACTCCATGAAGAGGCGTTATACATTTCACAATGATGCGGGCAATTCATTGGTTTAAGCATGAATTCTTCACCTTCATTAGGTGTGCTTATTGGCTGAAAACTATCTTCTCCATATTTGGCATAATGACCTGAAGTTACATATAGTTCTTTACTACCAATATGCGGACTTACTACCATCTCATATCCTGCTTTCTTCTGCGCTTTTTTAAGGAAGTTTTCGAGTCTTTCTCTTAAAGCAGCTCCTTTAGGCAGCCATAATGGTAATCCCTGTCCAACTTTTTGCGAAAATGTGAATAACTCTAATTCCTTTCCTAGTTTTCTATGATCTCTCTTTTTTGCTTCCTCTAGTAGTTCAAGATATTCTTTTAGTTCTTTTTGCTTCGGAAAAGAAATTCCATAAACTCTGGTTAGCTGTGGGTTATTTTCATCACCTCTCCAGTAAGCTCCCGCAACGCTCATCAATTTTACCGCCTTGATAACTCCGGTATTCGGAATGTGGCCACCGCGGCATAAATCGGTAAAAGTATCATGATCACAAAAAGTGATTTCTCCGTCCTGAAGATTCTCTATAAGTTCAACTTTAAATTGATTGTTTTCGTTCTTGTAGAAATCAAGAGCGTCCTGTTTAGAAACTTCTCTTAACTGAAAATCATGTTTTCCGCGAGCGATTTCTAGCATTCGGTCTTCTATTTTCTTGAAATCGTTATCAGAAATTTTTTGATCACCAAAATCGATGTCATAATAAAAGCCTCTTTCAATAGCTGGACCAATAGTAAGTTTAGCACCAGGGTATAGATCTTGAATAGCCTGGGCCATTACGTGAGAGGTAGAATGCCAGAAGGCTTTCTTTCCTTCATCATCTCTAAAAGTAAATAAAACAAGATTCCCGTCGGTCCTTAAAGGAGTGGAGGTTTCTACAGTTTCTTCATTGAATTTAGCCGAAATTACATTTCTGGCTAAACCTTCGCTAATACTTTTGGCCACGTCCATGGGAGTGGTGCCTTTTTCAAACTCTTTAATACTTCCGTCCGGGAGAGTAATCTTGATCATTTTATTCATTTTTTACAAAGGCACAAAGATAAGGTGTTGAGTTTGGTTGCACAATACATATATGTATATAGGTGATTTTATTGTATAGTTACCTTATTATATATGGTGTGCTAAATCCTGTTTAATAAATTTTTATTGAATTAATTTTAGCTTTTTTTTTAAGCTGAAATACATGATGAGCAGGAGGTTAGCTTTTGAAGTGTTTTTTTTTCTTAAAAATATCTGAATATTTATTTGGCTGGAAGAAAGAAGTTGGTGTATATTTGCAGCCGCTTACAAAACGGGCGGGAAGTTCACTGACAGTAATGAGAATGGGGTATACGGCTATAAAAGCCTTTAAAAATTAAATAAAAAAAGATTGTTTTTTATTTGGTTGGAGGGGAGAAGTCGTTTTATATTTGCACCCGCTTTGGAGATGAAGCGATGTTCATTTAAAGAAAAGGGTCTTATAAAGTACTACGGAAGCTTTTAAAAGAAACTAAAATTTTTATCAAAAAAGTTTTGGTTGGTAAAGAA
>CAXGBX010000185.1:0-5091 GCA_964008195.1 uncultured Flavobacteriaceae bacterium | reverse complement strand
CAACTTCCACTTTTCGCTTCGTACTTCACAACTCTAACTTCCCAGTGCCTGTTTTAGATCATTAATAACATCCTCTACATTTTCAAGTCCAACAGAAACCCGCACCAATCCTTCTGCTATACCTGCTGAATTAAGTTCATCCGGAGAAAGTTTGCTATGGGTTGTCGAGGCCGGATGTGTTACTATAGTCCTCGTATCCCCAAGATTTGCAGACCTTGTACAAAGCTCTAGCTTATCAATAAATTTTCTTCCTGCCTCTACTCCGCCCTTTATTTGAAATGCAACAACATTTCCTCCCAGCTTCATCTGCTTTTTTGCTATATCATATTGAGGATGAGACTTTAAAAAGGGGTATTTCACCAACTCAATATTTTCATTCTCCTCTAAAAACTCAGCAACCTTTAATGCATTTTCACAATGTCTGTCCAATCTAACTGCCAGGGTTTCCAGACTTTTTGAAAGCACCCACGCATTAAAGGGTGAAAGCGCCGGTCCCGTATTTCTGCTAAAAAGATAAATCTCCCTTACCAGATCTTCTCTACCAACCGTTACTCCGCCAAGCACCCTGCCCTGGCCATCGATCAATTTTGTTGCTGAATGTATCACCAGGTCTGCCCCAAATTTTATTGGATTTTGAATATATGGGGTTGCAAAGCAATTATCTATAATCAGGATAAGATTATACTTCTTAGCAAGCTGTCCTAAAAGTTCGAGATCCAGAATATCAACGCCGGGATTTGTGGGCGATTCGGCGAACAAAATTTTAGTTTCCGGTTTTATCAAATCCTCAATAGTTTCAGGTTTATTCACATCAAAATAGCTGTGCGAAATATTCCACTTTGGAAAATACCTGGTAAACAAGCCATGCGTAGAACCAAAGACCGATCTCGCAGATACAATATGATCTCCACTATTCAGCAATGCCGCCAGGGTAGAAAAGACCGCGGCCATCCCGGTTGCAAAAGCATATCCGGTTTCTGCACCTTCCATCTTTGTGATCTTCTCAACAAATTCAGAAGTATTGGGATTCGTAAAGCGGCTATAGATATTTCGTTCTTTCTCCTCCGCAAAACTTGCTCTCATATCTTCTGAATCTTCAAAGACATAACTTGAAGTAAGATACAATGGCACCGAATGTTCCTGAAATTGGGTTCTGGCGCTCTGGGTTCTAACAGCAATGGTCTCAAAGTTCTCCTCTGAATACCCGTTTCGGTTATTTTCATCTTTCCCAATAGCTTGTAGGTTTTCCATTTTAATCTTAATTTAAACGTTCCGATATTTTCAAAATATCCCCAAATACTCCTCTGGCGGTTACATCTGCTCCGGCTCCGGCTCCGCGTATCACTAAAGGCAAGTCTCTATAAGATTCGGTATAGATCTCAAAAATATTATCGGCTCCTTCTATTTGCCCGAGTACCGATGATTTTGGCTCCTTGATTAGTTTTGCTTCCAATTCTCCACTTACGACATCTAATTCTCCGATATATCTAAGCACCTCATCTTTAGATTTTTCTTTTTTATAAGTATTAAAATGCGAATCCAGTTCTCCATATCTCTTATTAAAATCTTCCAAAGTCGTCTTACCGTTAAGTTGCTTCGGAATCAAAGACTGAATTCTCACATCTGTCAGTTCTTTATCCAGTTCCAATTCTCGGGCAAGAATCAATAATTTTCGTCCAACATCCTTTCCGCTTAGATCGATACGCGCATCTGGCTCGGTATAACCAAGAACCCCGGCTTCTTTCAATACTTCTGAAAACTCTTTAGCATCTTCTGAATATTTATTGAATATATAGCTCAATGATCCCGAGAAAACTCCTCTTATTCTGGTCACTTTTTCTCCTGAAAGGTGCAGATTTCTTAGGGTCTCAACAATTGGTAATCCTGCTCCAACATTCGTTTCATAGATAAATTTCTTATTGTTCTTCTTTAGTTCCTTTCTTAGTTCCTTGTAAAATTCTGAAGACAATGTATTGGCAACTTTATTGGCAGCAATAATATGACTCCCTGAATTTATCAATGAAATATACTTCTGCGGAAAATTATCACTTGCCGTGGTATCTATAGAAACAAGGTTTTCAAAATTATTGTCTCTGAAATAGTCCTCAATATCCTCAAAAGAATATCTCCTTGCATCTGATTTAAAACCTTTCCAGCCAGATTTAATACCCTGAGGATTTAAAAGCACATGAGAAAAATTCGCTACCAATACTATTTTTATCAGAATTCCGGAAGAATCCAATAAGTGTTCTTCAGAACTGGCAAGTTGCTCCAGCAGTTTGCCTCCTACTTTACCCGGCCCAAACAGAGCGAGATGAATCGTTTTCATAATTTTTATTTGTTAGTAGAAAAATTGGTTTTAAAAATCTATTTAGCTGATCTGTTTCGATCAAAAAAGCATCGTGACCGTGTATTGAATTGATTTCATGAATGCTGATATTATTCTTTAGAAGCGAAAGCTCGACGTAGGTATTCCAGTTTTCTTCGGCCAGAAAGAACAGATCTGAACTAACCGTTACCACATGAATATTTCCCTGAATTTTACTCGCTGCTTCCAGGTAATTTCCTGTCCCGTTGCTAACATCAATCGTTGTTAGTAAATGATTCATCAGCTTATAAGACTTCAAGGTAAACCGGTTTTTAAGTTTTTCGCCATGATATAGCAACCAGTTTTCCACTTCAAAAACCTGATTTTCTGCATTTTTTTTACCTTCAAATTTCTGGGCCAGCGATTGTGGAGTACGGTAGAATGTCATTGCATGCATTCTGGCATCATGAACCGGATTGGAAGAATTATTGAGAATATGGTCCTGAATCCTGCAGTTGGCGACGAGCCAGTCGGTCGACTTGTAATCAGTAGCAATGGGAATTATATGCTCCGCCAATTCAGGCTTTAATACCGCCAGCTCCCAGGCTAAGGCTCCACCAATACTGCCACCAATGATGGCAAAAAGTTTAGTGATATTTAATTTTTCGAGCGCAAGTGCCTGGATCTCTGCAATATCCCTTAACCTGAATTCCTTATAATTTTCAAAGAACTGATCTTCATGACCTTTAAAACCATTTCCCGGGATATTAAAAGCCAGGATGCAAAATTTGTCAATATCGATACACTTATTTTTTCCGATAAGATCTTTCCACCACCCATTACTTCCTGTAACGAGAGAGTTTCCCGTAAGCGCATGATTCACCAGGATAATTGGAGCTTCAGCAGGACTTTTTCCGAAAAACTGATAGCTAAGATGAATATCCTGATGATTCCCTGCGGAATTTTTAAAGTTTTCTATGGTTAATTCTTGTAACATATTTTATAAAACTCTTTTGATCTTATATTTTGTCCGACTGAGCCTGCCGAAGCCTTTTTTTATTGCAGTATTAATAGCCCACTTCGACAAGCTCAGTGCGACAAGTTTATTTACACCAGTGATTTCTTTTTATTTTCTAAAAAAGCCTGCTTTAAATCTGTCTTTAGATCTTCCACATCTTCAAGTCCCACAGAAAGCCTGATAAGATCCTGAGTAACCCCGGTAGATTTCTGGTCTTCTTCTGATAATTGCTGATGGGTGGTACTCGCAGGGTGGATAATAAGCGACTTTGTATCTCCAATATTTGCGAGCAGGGAAAACACTTTTGACGCATCGACTACTGCCTTGGCCGCTTCATATCCTCCTTTCACCCCAAAAGTAACCAAACCACTTTGGCCTTCTGGCAAATATTTCCGAGCTAATTGATAGTATTTATTATCTTCAAGTCCCGGATAATTTACCCACTCCACTTCTTCCTGCTGCTGAAGCCATTTTGCGAGTTCCAGGGCATTTTTACTATGCTCTTTAATTCTAATTTTCAAGGTCTCCAGTCCCTGGATGATCTGAAAAGCATTAAACGGACTCAGAGCCGCACCGTGATCCCGTAAACCTTCGATTCTCACCTTGGCTATAAATGCTGCTTCTTCGAGGGCTTCGTGGTAAACCAGTCCGTGATATCCCGGAGAAGGTTCTGTAAACTCAGGGAATTTTCCGTTAGCCCAATCAAATTTACCGGCATCGATGATCACTCCTCCAAGCGAAGTTCCATTCCCAATGATATATTTGGTTAGCGAATGGATCACAATGTCTGCACCGTGCTCAACAGGATTTAATAAATACGGAGTAGCAATCGTATTATCAACTATAAATGGAACTTTAAAGGCTTTTGCTTCCCTGGAGATTCCCTTAAGGTCAAGAACATCCAGTTTTGGATTTCCCAGAGATTCTACAAAAAAGACACGCGTGTTTTCTTTAGCTGCCTTTTTAAAATTTTCGGGATCCTGCGGATTTACAAACGTGGTGGTAATTCCAAACCTGGGAAGGGTGTTTTTTAGAAGGTTGAAAGTCCCCCCATATAGACTACTGGAAGCTACAATATGATCTCCAGCTTTTAATAATGTTAATAAAGCAGTATTGATTGCTGCAGTTCCCGAAGCAGTGACCACCGCTCCAATTCCTCCTTCTATCGCTGCAAGTCGTTGCTCCAGAATATCATTGGTTGGGTTGTTCAACCTCGTGTAAATAAATCCTGGTTTGGCCAGTGAGAAAAGATCGGCAGCGTGATCGCTGTTATCAAATACATAAGAACTTGTTTGATAAATAGGAACTGCCCTGGTTCCACCGTTCTGTGTTGTGTCATGCCCGGCGTGAAGCGCTTTTGTTGAAAAATTTTGAGTGCTCATAATTTTAATATTTTTATAAATGAAAATTTTACTAATAAAAAAGTCCCCCTGATATGCTATTACCAGGGGGACTTTACGAATTGAACTTTATAACTAGATTCTACATTCTCAAGTTTTGGTAATAGCTGCTCATGCGACACATACACATCGCCATCATATTAGACATCATCATATTTGCTATTACTCTAATTTTCATTTTTTTACTTTTTAAGTGACTTCGACTGCCCTTCGACTGCGCTAAGGACAGGCTTCTCAGCCTGACATTTATTTTTTAAGGTCATCCTGAACTCGTTTCAGGATCTTTACAGAAACTGAAACAAGTTCAGCTTGACGTTTTGTTATATTTCAAAAACCCTTCGACTACGCTCAGGATGACATTTATT
>CAXGBX010000184.1:0-5146 GCA_964008195.1 uncultured Flavobacteriaceae bacterium | reverse complement strand
AGTACTGATTCCGTCAAGCTGAACTTGATTTAGCTTCTAATTGATTCTGATTTTCAATTATTTAAGATCCTGAAATAAATTCAGGATGACGTTTTCCGACTTTTTAGACAGCCTCTTTTTTTAAAGTACTTTAAATTTTATTTTAAAGGATATTCTTTGAAAATATCATCAACCATTTTACGAATTTCTGTATCTGTAGCCTGTTCATATATATTATCTGAGGCTATCCCTTTCCACACAGTTTCTTTTGTTTTTCGGTCTACAAGATCAATAATAAGCGTTCCCTCTTTATATGAGTACGTATCGGTATCATAACCAACTACCCCGGTATAAGTATTATAACCAAGGTAGTAAT
The DNA here is from genome assembly GCA_964008195.1 of uncultured Flavobacteriaceae bacterium. Lineage (GTDB taxonomy): Bacteria > Bacteroidota > Bacteroidia > Flavobacteriales > Flavobacteriaceae > Christiangramia. Next base: position 4,791 of record CAXGBX010000184.1, on the reverse strand, counting down.
AATTGTTATAATATGGCCCAACCCTATTTATTCTGTTGGTATATGGATAGGTTGAATATACAGCTTCGGTTTTAGTTCGGGTTTCAGAATCAAGTTTAGTACTTATCAAAACCAGAAGGTCTGGATTATCTCTATCTAAAGTATAACCCTCCCCCATCATTTGAGATTTCACAGTTTCCACCACTAAGGTATTGATATTTTCATCATTATATCTTTTACCTTCTACCTCTGCATTGGCATTAGGTAAGTAGGCAAAGGTTTCATATTTGGAAAGATCTACATTACTGGTTTTGGTCGTATTTACTTTGGGTCCACAACCAATAACTGAAATTAATATAAGTGTAACGAATGTAAGCTTGAAAGTTTTCATAATGATTTTTTTGATTTATCTAAAAATAAACAATAGGTGTTCTTCTAACGTGCTTTTTAAGATTTTTAGAATGGATTTAACTTGAGCCTGTGGAGTTTAAGTCTTTTTTAAAGAATCTTTCTAATCCATTCCCCATAAATTTCGTTTAAGAATAATTCAAACGAAATGTATATTTTTTATCATATTTGATTTGAATGAGCCTTTAAAATTACTATTTTGCAAGGCATATCTAAAACTTTTCAATTTCATGAATGAGATAAAAAGACTTTTTGACTTCCCATATTATCAACTTGAGAACCATCCACTAGATGAAGCTTTTGCTACAAAATATGATGGTAAATGGAAGAGTATTTCTACACAGGAATACATAGATCAGGCTAATACTGTTAGTCGGGGTCTTTTAAGGTTAGGCGTAAAACCGAATGATAAAGTTGCCATTATTTCAACTAACAACCGAACAGAGTGGAATGTTATGGATATTGGCATTCTTCAAATCGGGGCTCAAAATGTCCCTATTTATCCTACCATTTCAGAAGAAGACTATGAATACATTCTTAATCATAGTGGGGCAACTTACTGCTTTGTTTCAGATGAGGAAGTTTTAGGAAAAGTAAATTCTATTAAAGGAACTACAGAGCTTAAGGAAGTTTATAGTTTTGATGAAATTGCAGGCTGCCAGAACTGGAAGGAAATTCTAAAAAGCGGTGAAGATAAAGAGAATCAGGACGAGGTTGAAAAACTAAAGAAATCTGTTAAGCCAGATGATCTTGCAACCTTAATTTATACTTCGGGAACTACCGGAAGACCAAAAGGAGTTATGCTCACCCATAATAATATTGTTAGTGACGTTTTGGGAAGTGCTCCAAGAGTACCTTTTGAAACCGGGACTTATGTGGCTTTAAGCTTTTTACCAGTTTGTCATATTTTTGAAAGAATGATTCTTTATTTATACCAGTATTATTCGGTATCGGTTTATTTTGCTGAATCCATTGATAAAATAAGCGATAACCTTAAAGAAGTAAAACCTCATGTTATTACTGCGGTACCAAGACTGCTGGAAAAGGTTTACGATAAAATTATTGCTAAGGGAACTGCACTTGGCGGTGTTAAACAAAAATTATTCTACTGGGCGGTGGAGCTGGGATTAGAATACGAACCTTATGGTGCAAATGGCTGGTGGTACGAAACCAAGCTGAAACTTGCCAGAAAACTAATTTTTTCAAAATGGAAAGAAGGTTTGGGCGGGAATATTGATCTTATTGTTTCCGGTAGTGCCGCACTTCAGCCAAGACTTACACGTGTCTTTGCAGCTGCTGAAATTCCTGTAATGGAAGGTTATGGTTTGACGGAAACCTCTCCGGTAATTTCAGTAAACGACCAGCGCAGCCATGGTTTCAGAATTGGAACGGTAGGAAAAGTTTTGCAAAATGTAGAAGTTAAGATTGCTGAAGATGGTGAGATCCTAACCAAGGGGCCTAATGTAATGAAAGGGTACTATAAGGACGAAGAAAAGACAAAAGAGGTAATTAATGCCGATGGCTATTTCCATACTGGTGATATTGGAGAAATTGATAAAGATGGATTCCTGAAAATTACTGACAGGAAGAAAGAAATGTTCAAGACTTCCGGAGGAAAATATGTAGCACCGCAACTTATTGAAAATACCATGAAGCAGTCTCGCTTTATCGAGCAGATTATGGTAGTTGGTGATGGAGAAAAAATGCCGGCTGCATTAATTCAGCCAAATTTTGAATTTATAGAAGACTGGGCTCAGAGAAAAAATATTGATCTTGGAGACGGAAAACCTGAAGATATTTCAAGAAATACTATGGTAAAAGATAGAATTCAGGAAGAAGTAGATTTCTATAATCAGAAATTTGGGAAATGGGAAAGAGTGAAAACTTTTGAATTGACTCCAGAAGCATGGACTGTTGAAGATGAACACCTGACACCTACTATGAAATTAAAAAGACGGATTATTAGAGAAAAGTATCAGGATCTCTATGAAAAACTTTACGGTAGATTCTAAGAACTTATTAAGAAAATGATAATAAAAGCTCCTCCAGAACAGAGGAGCTTTTTTGTTTTAAGAATTTTAACTATAAAATATCATGAAATTAATATTTTTCAACAAATTTATTATGCATGCATAATATTTTTTCCTAACTTTGAATTCATTCAAATTTTAGATGAAAGAAAAAACCATAGATTATGTATTAAGAGCCACATGGATGGCTGTTTCTAAAATGTACAATGAAGAAGCTGGTAAAGCGGGAAGTACAATGTCTACGGGATTCGCATTGTTAAGCATTGATCCTGAAGAAGGTACTCCATCAACTTCCCTTGGCCCAAAAATGGGTATGGAGGCAACGAGCCTCTCAAGGATTTTAAAAACTATGGAAGAAAAAGGATTGATTATCAGAAAGAAAAATCCTAATGATGGAAGAAGCGTTCTAATTCATCTTACCGATTTTGGTAAAGAAATGCGTGACTATTCTAAAAGAGTTGTATTAAGGTTTGATGAAACTGTGAAAGAAAATGTTTCAGATAAAGATCTCAAAACCTTTATCGAAGTTGCTAACACCATCATGGAACTTATTAGCGAAAAGAAAGTATATACTGAAGAAATTAGTGTCAGATAAAATTATAAAAACCAAGAAATGAAAAGAAGGATAAATAAAGTTGCAGTGATCGGATCCGGAATTATGGGTAGCGGTATCGCTTGCCATTTTGCCAATATTGGCGTGGAAGTGTTACTTCTGGACATTGTTCCCCGTGAACTCAATGAAAAGGAAAAGAAAAAAGGATTGAGCCTGGACGATAAAGTGGTTCGTAACAGGATCGTGAACAACTCTTTACAGGAATCTGTGAAATCCAAACCTTCTCCTATTTACCATAAAGATTTTGTAAATAGAATTGAGACAGGAAATCTGCAGGACGATATTTCAAAAGTTTCTGAGGTTGATTGGATCATTGAGGTAGTAGTAGAACGCCTTGATATTAAAAAGCAGGTTTTCGAAAACCTTGAGAAACATAGAAAACCCGGTACTTTGATTACTTCGAATACTTCCGGTATTCCTATCAATTTCATGACCGATGGCAGAAGTGATGATTTCAAAAAACATTTCTGCGGAACACATTTCTTCAACCCACCAAGATATTTAAGGTTATTCGAGATCATTCCAGGAAAAGAAACTGATCCTGAAGTTCTTGAATTCCTTGAGATGTACGGTGAAAAATTTCTTGGTAAAAAAACGGTACTCGCTAAAGATACTCCAGCCTTTATAGGAAACAGAATTGGTATTTTCTCTATTATGAGTCTTTTCCATATGGTTAAAGACATGGGGATGACCATTGAAGAAGTTGATAAACTAACAGGTCCTGTCATAGGCCGCCAGAAGTCAGCAACTTTCAGAACTGTAGATGTTGTTGGTTTAGATACTCTGGTCCACGTTGCCAATGGCCTTCATGAAAATGTTCCAAATGATGAGCAACATGACCTGTTTGCTTTGCCAGATTTCATCAATACAATGATGGAAAATGAATGGTTAGGTAGTAAATCTGGTCAGGGTTTTTATAAAAAAATTAAGAAAGATGATGGTTCCAGTGAGATCAAATCACTCGATCTGGATACTATGGAATATCGTGATAAGAAAAGCGCCTCTTTCGCTACCCTGGAACAAACAAAAACAATCGATAATGTAGCTGATCGTTTTGAAGTGCTTATTAAAGGAAAAGATAAAGCCGGAGAATTTTACAGAAAGAATTTCTCAGCACTTTTTGCTTATGTTTCGAATCGAATTCCGGAAATATCTGATGAACTTTATAAGATTGATGATGCCATGAAAGCCGGTTTCGGTTGGGAACATGGTCCTTTCCAGATTTGGGATGCCATTGGAGTTCAGAAAGGGATTGAAATGATGAAAGCTGAAGGATACGAACCTGCAGCATGGGTGAATGAAATGCTGGAAAGTGGCAGTGATAGTTTCTATACGGTAAAAGAAGGAAATACGTACTATTATAATATAGACGACAAAAAACAGACAAAAGTTCCTGGCCAGGACGCATTTATCATTCTTGACAATATTAGGGAATCTAAGGAAGTCTTTAAGAACAGTGGTGTTGTGGTGGAAGATCTTGGTGATGGCATTCTGAATGTAGAGTTCAGAAGTAAAATGAATGCGATTGGCGGAGATGTTCTGGACGGGATCAATAAAGCTATTGATATAGCTGAAAAAGATTATCAGGGACTGGTAGTTGCCAATGATGGTAAAAATTTCTCTGTAGGTGCCAATATCGGGATGATCTTTATGATGGCTGTTGAACAGGAATATGAAGAGCTGAATATGGCCATCAAATATTTCCAGGATACCATGATGAGAATGCGATATTCAGCAATTCCAACAGTTTCTGCACCTCAT
>CAXGBX010000183.1:0-5212 GCA_964008195.1 uncultured Flavobacteriaceae bacterium | reverse complement strand
AAGAGTCCAAAACGGTATCGATGTTTTAGGCAATAGTTTTTTTATTACAGAATTTGAAATTCCTGAGCATGAGATCGAAAATTTCATTTATTACGCTGCCAGGTATCCCGAATTTCAGGAGATTCTTGAATCTGGAAACAGACTGGATTTAATTGAATATTACAAAAGTAAAATACAGGATTTTATCAACCTAAGAGAACTAAATGACGCCACTGAAAATTAATTTAACGCCTCTCAAATTGTTCCTGTGTTTTACATCAATTTTGATATTTCAACATGTAGTAGGGCAGGAAAGACAGGTTTTTAATGGAGCGATAGTTGTAGATAGCGTCCAGTATGTCTCAGGAGTTCATGTAGTAAATCTTACTGCTGAAACGGGAACTACCACCGGAAAAAATGGTGAATTTAAAATTTTTGCCAAAGCCGGAGATACGATCTTTTTCTCATCGTTGCAGTTTGAAAATAAAAAGTATATAGTTAGTACGTCCAGTTTCGGGAAATTGGTAAAGATTGGATTGATTCAGAAATTTAATGAATTGGATGAGGTTCAATTAGATGATATCAGGCTATCAGGAGTGCTTTCAGAAGATATTACCAGAATGCCAAAATCAATCTATGAAAAACTTGGTATTCCTTTTCCGAAGCCAAGAAGATCAAGCCTGGAACTGGCAATACAATCTGCTACAGGAGGAGGACCGTTAATTTCTGTTATGAATAAATTAAATGGAACTACAGAACGATTGGAAAAGGCAGAGGCGAATAATGAACTTAAAATTCTTGTAAATAAAAGTCTGAATCTTGTAGGAGAGAATTATTTTATGGGCCAGTTGAAAATAGAAGAAAATGAAGTGATCAATTTCCTTTTTTATTGTACAGATGATCCTAAAATCAGAAAACTGGTAGAATCTGAAAGTGTTTTACAATTGCTGGAATTTTTAAACACTAAGGTAGATTCTTTCAAAGAATTACGAGAACTGGATTAAAATCGCTTTTTTTGCAATATCAATGAAATATATGAAATTACAATTCAATAATTTATTCAGAATATTTGGCATTTTAGTAATGCTGATTTTATTCAGTAATAAATCGCAGGCCCAGGAAGTTTCAATCTTGAAAGGAACAATCCAGGCAGATGCGCCAGATGTGGAGAAAATACATATCATCAACCTGAACCTTGAAAAAGGTGCCGTCACCAATGAAAAAGGAGATTTTCAAATTCCCGCCAAAGAAAATGACAGCTTGTACATTTCTTCCGTTCAGTTTGAGAATATGACTTTGGTGGTATCTGAAGAAATGATAAAAGAAAATAATTTGATAATCAAACTTCAGAATAGAATGAATGAACTGGCCGAAGTGGTGATAGACGATATCCAGCTTTCCGGTTACCTGGCGAATGATATTCGTAAGATTTCTATTACTGAAGCCGAAACTAAAAACAGGTTACAACAAGATTTGAATACATTTATTAAAAAGGATAAAAAGGTAAACACGTATGGAAAGCCTAATCCTTTAGGAGGAATTAATATAAATAAAGTTGCCGGTGCTGTAATTGACAAGCTTTCTAAAAACTCTGATGCTCCAATATATTATTCCCCGAAGGAATTGGCCAATAAGAGTATTCTAATTGTTGGGCATGAATTTTTTAGGGAAGATCTCAATTTAAATGAAAATGAGATTTGCAATTTTGTATATTTTTGTACTGAGGATGCCCGTTTCAAGCGGCTTGTTATAAATAGCAATGCCTTGGTCCTTATTGAATATTTTGAAACCAAAATTGATGATTTTCGGGATTTGAGAGGTTCTGCTCTTAATGCTACAGGAGAAATACCGGGTTAATATAATCAGTTTAAATATTTAAATTTTTTTTAGCCTAATAGCTGAAATACCTACAAGCCAATTTGGTTTGATATTTGATTCTTATCAATCAAAATAAATACAACTTCGCAGAAATCAGATTCAGTAAAATGACAATGGCGAACAACAATTATATTAGATGAAAAAGATTTTTGTTCTTTTCTTTATTCTTACCACGTTTTCCTCTTTTACGATTAAAGATCATGAAACCTATCTAAGTGTGACTGAGATCGAATTTAATGAAGAAGCGAAAAGCGTCCAGATTATTTCCCGGGTTTTTATCAACGATTTTGAAGATGTTCTAAGTAAAAGATACCAGAAAAAAGTCAGTTTATCTTATAAGGAGGAATTGAAGTCCAATAAGGATTTGATGGCGAAATATCTGGAGAAAAAGTTGAAGATAAGTATCGATGGAAAACCTATTGATCTAGAATTACTGGGAAGTAAATTTGATGCTGATCAAATTGTACTCTATATAGAATCTAAGAATGTTCAGAGTTTTAAGAAGGTGGATGTTGAGAACCTTATTCTAACAGATCTTTTTGATTCTCAAAAAAATATAACTCACGTTAAGAAAGGCGAAGAAATTGAAAGTATGTTGCTTACTAAAGCAAACAGCAGCAATACTGTTATTTTCTAGAAAGCTTTTCTTCATGGACATAAAAATACTTATTTTTAGCAACCTTAAATTAAAACAAAGTAAATGAAGAGATTAAACATGTTATGCTCTGTGTTTCTAATGTTTGTTTTCGCAGGTGTATCTGCGCAGGAAACAGAACAAAAGGAACCAAGACAGGAAGGGCACACTAATCAAAACAAGTTCAGACAGATGTACCAGGAGATGGCCACTCCAAATCAATATAGAACAGCATCTGGTGCACCGGGTCCTGAATACTATCAAAATGAGGCTGATTATAAGATGGATATTGTGCTGGATGATAAGAACTCAGTACTTACTGGTGAGGAAACAATCACCTATCATAATAACTCTCCCCAGGACCTGGAATATCTTTGGGTACAATTAGACCAGAATATTCGTAAAAAAGATGCTCCGGCGCTTCAAAAAGATGGAGATGGAATGGCTCCGGTAAGCACTGCGGCAGGTTTTGCAAACAGTTATTTACAGGAACCTTTTGACGGTGGTTTTAATATAAAAGAGGTTTCCAGAAATGGTTCTCCATTGAAGTATACGATTCATCAAACAATGATGCGTATAGATATGGCACAGCCTTTAAAATCTGGAGAAAACTTTACATTCGATATTAACTGGTCTTATAACGTGAACAACCATGTAACCAATCGTGCACGTTCAGGATACGAGTTTTTCGACAAAGATGGTAACAAGGCTTATGTGATCGCTCAGTTCTTCCCAAGAATGGCGGTGTACAATGATGTTGAGGGCTGGCAAAACTACCAGTTCTGGGGTAATGGTGAATTCGCTCTTCCATTTGGAGATTATGAGGTGAATATCACAGTTCCTGCGGATCACGTAATGGAAGCTACTGGGGAACTTCAGAATAGAAAGGAAGTTTATTCCAAAGAGATGATGAAGCGATATGAGCAGGCTAAGAAAAGTTATGATAAACCTGTAATAATCGTTACTCAGGAAGAAGCTGAAGAGGCTGAAAAAGGTTTTTCTAACAAAACGAAGACTTGGACATATAAGGCAGACATGGTTCGTGACTTTGCTTTCTCTACTTCCAGAAAATTCATCCTGGATATGATGGCTGTAGATGTAATGGGCAAAGACGTAATGGCTGTTTCTGTTTATCCAAAAGAAGGAAATCCATTATGGGAGCAGTGGTCAACAAGATCTGTAGCCAGTACATTAAAGAGTTATTCTGAGCATACATTCCAGTATCCTTATCATAAGGCAGTATCTGTTCATGCTAAGAACCAGGGAATGGAATATCCTATGATTTGCTGGAATTATGGTCGCCCTGATGAAGATGGGAACTATAGTGATCGCACTAAATTCGGGATGATTAGTGTAATTATTCATGAAGTTGGTCATAACTTTTTCCCGATGATCGTAAATTCAGATGAGCGCCAATGGGGATGGATGGATGAAGGTATCAATACCTTTGTTCAGTATGTGGCAGAGCAGGAATTTGCAGAAACCTATCCAGAAGCTGTAGCTCCAAACTCTAAATATCCTTCAAGAAGGGGAGAGCCAAGTAAGATCGTTCCTTACATGAAAGGAAATCAGGATTATATTTCTCCTATTATGTCTAACCCGGAGCAGGTTCACCAATTAGGTAACAATGCTTATGGTAAGCCGGCAACGGCGTTGAATATTCTTCGTGAAACCGTAATGGGACGTGAACTTTTTGACTACGCTTTTGCTACTTATTCTCACAGATGGATGTTTAAGCACCCGACTCCCGAAGATTTCTTCCGAACTATGGAAGATGCTTCCAGTATAGATCTGGATTGGTTCTGGAGAGGATGGTTTTATACTACAGATAATGTGGATATAGGAATTAAGGAAGTGAATAAATATTACGTAACCGATACTCCAACAGAAGCCGGTAGGGAAATGTTGAAGAGATATGGTACATCTCCTGAAGAAACTAAGGCATTGTATGTTATTAGTGAAGATGACGCTGAGTTCAAAGAAGATATGAAAAGCAAATCTTTGATGGAAAATTCAGAGACACTTCAGGCTTATGTGATGGATAACTTTAGTGAAGAAGAAAGAAAGAATCTTAAAGCACCTAAATATTTCTATCAAGTAGTTTTTGAAAAGCCAGGCGGACTTGTAATGCCATTGATTATTGAAGTAGCTTATGCTGATGGTACTTCAGAAAAAATTACTTATCCGGTACAAATCTGGAGAAAGAATGATAAAGTGGTGAGCAAGGTGATCCCATCTAATAAAGAGATTACCAGTATCACGGTAGACCCAGATCTTGAAACAGCTGATGTTGATGTAAATAACAATAGCTGGCCGAAAAATGAGAATAAGAATGAATTTGACGAATTCAAAGATTCTGCCCAGGACTAAATTTTAGCAAATAATATTTAAGCCGACTTTAACGAGTCGGCTTTTTTTATGCTTAGATTTGTATTTATATTTGTCACACTATGCACACGTTACCTTTATTTATTAGTGGAGCCGAAATCGCCTTTATCATGTTCATTCTGGTTATGGTATTTGGGGCTGATAAAATCCCGGACATCGCCAGAGGTCTTGGGAAAGGCATGAAATCTATTAAGAACGCCTCAAACGATATTAAAAGTGAAATTCAGAGAAGTGCCGATAAACAAGGCATAAATACAGATTTTACCAAAGACGTACGTGGGGAAATAGACAAGGTAAAAGAAGATATTGATGAAATCACCGGTTCTGTAAGAC
>CAXGBX010000182.1:0-5236 GCA_964008195.1 uncultured Flavobacteriaceae bacterium | reverse complement strand
CGTAGCTATGCCTTGAAAATGCAGGAAGATTTGAAAGAATGGAAACCTGAGCCCAAACATATCAAAGATATGAAGCAGCTCCATAGTTCTATTGAGTTATTGAACAAACAGTTACGACAGACAAAGAATCAATTAGGGGCTTTTGAAGATAGTGGATCTGTCTGCAAAGAGCTTGGGAAAAGCTTTAAAGGCATCCTGAAGAAACTGGAAAAAGAGAAAGGAAAATTGGAAGAGCAAATGCTTGCCTTGGGTAAAGAGGAATACCAACAAACCCTAAGATCACTTACTTCCATTCCTGGGATCGGAAACAAGACGGCCATTATGCTGATTGCCATTACCGCTGATTTTGACAAATTCGAACATTACAAACAATTGATTGCTTATGTAGGATTTAGTCCAAGAATTTATCAATCGGGCACCAGCGTTAAAGGAAAAGGGCACATATGTAAAATGGGCAAGTCCCAGATCAGGAAATTACTGTACATGTGCAGTTGGACAGCTAAAAGGTACAACAAGGGTTGCGTGGAGATGTATGAGCGATTACGAAAGAAAGGAAAACCGGAAAGGGTTATTAAAATAGCCATCGCCAATAAGCTTTTAAAACAAGCTTTTGCAATTGCCAAAAACAAAACAATATTCGATGAAAATCATCAGCAAAAAGTTTGTTTTTAAGCACAGTTCATTCAGAACGGAACGCAGTGAAGTGAAGAATCTTTGCATCACCAATGAGATTCCTCCTATCGTCGGAATGACAATCAGAATTTTCAAATCATCGAATTTTCAAATTGATTGCTTCCTTCTTCTCCCTGATCTTATCCAACATAAGATTATCCTTGCTTCCGGTATGCGAATGCTTCATACCTTCAGAAGCTTCATAAGAACCATTCTGAACCTGCTCCCCTATTATTTTATAAGCATCCCTGAATGATTTGCCATTTATCACAAGTTCATTAATGCTATCTACGGTAAACAGGTATTTATATTTATCATCTGTAAGATCTACCTCTTTAACATTGATCTGTGCAATGGAGTGTTTAAAGACGTCCAGAATTTCCTTCATATTTTTCACCGCATAAATACTGTTTTCTTTGATCAGCTGAAAATCCCTGTGATAACCACTCGGCAGATTATTGGTAATCAGGATCATTTCATTGGCGATGGCCTGAAGTTTATTGCATTTTCCTCGTATAAGTTCAAAAACATCCGGGTTCTTCTTATGTGGCATAATGCTGGATCCCGTGGTTAGCTCATCTGGAAAAGTGATAAAATCGAAATTCTGACTCATATACAAACAAATATCCATCGCAAACCTGGATAATGTATTAGCCAGGGATGCGATATTTGAAGTTACCGTTCTTTCGCATTTCCCCCTGCTCATTTGCGCGGCGACCACATTAAATTTCTGGGTAGAAAAGCCTAATTCCTTAGTGGTAAATTCCCTGTCGATAGGAAATGATGAACCATAACCGGCTGCCGAACCTAAAGGATTCTGATCTACAATTTTCAGCCCGGCGTCCAGCAGGTAAAGATCGTCTATCAGCAGTTCAGCATAGGCCGAAAACCACAATCCAAATGTAGAAGGCATGGCCACCTGAAGATGGGTATATCCTGGCAAAACTTTTTCCTTATGTTCATCGGCCAGGCTTAATAGAACATCAACCAGTTCTTTGGTTTTCCCTGAAATTTGCTGAAGGTTTTCCTTAAAATATAACTGCATGGCCACCAGAACCTGGTCATTTCTGGAACGAGCCGTATGAATCTTTTTGCCGGTATCTCCTAGTTTTTTAGTCAGTTCGAATTCTATTTTAGAATGAACATCTTCAAAATCCTGTTCGATCTCAAACTCTCCCTTTTCTAGCTGATCTTTCAATACATCAAGTTCTGCAAGCAGTGATCTCACTTCTTCTTCTGTCAGGATACCAACTTTCCCCAGCATTTTAGCATGGGCTTGGGAAGCCTGAATATCATATTCGGCCAAATGCATATCTAATTCACGGTCATTGCCAACAGTGAACTTTTCTATCAGTTTATCTATTGAAATACCTTTATCCCAGAGTTTCATAGTTTTTTGTTTTATTCGTTGTCATTCCGAAGAAGTTTACGACTGAGGAATCTCAGATTTCTCACTACGTTCGAAATAACATATTATTTAATTATTTGCCGCACTGAGCTTGTCGAAGTGCTTTTATTTTTTTTTTTAGTTATCACCAATGCAAAGATTTATTTTATAAATATTAGTGCATTCGTGGCAAATATCATTTAAGTGCTCTTTCCAATAATTTTATATATTTCTCAATCCCTTCTTCAATTTCCTTTACATAAATAAACTCGTCAGCCGAATGTGATCTGGTGGAATCACCAGGTCCCAGCTTTAAAGAAGAACAGCTCAGCATCGCCTGGTCACTCAGGGTTGGAGAGCCATAAGTTTCCATTCCAAGATCTATTCCTGCTTTAACCAGTGCGTGATCTAACGGAATTGAAGATGAATTTAAGCGCAGACTCCTGGCATTAATTTCATCTACAGGAGCTTTTTCCTTTAAAATCTGTTCGATCTCTTCATTGCTGTATTTGTCATTCACCCGAACATCTATTACCAGATGAACTTTTGCCGGTACCACATTATGCTGACTACCGGCCTGGATTTGAGTAACCGTCACTTTGACTTCTCCCAGGTTTTCAGAAACTTTATCTAATTTAAAGTTTTCAAACCATTCTAAAACTTTTGCCGTCTTATAGATTGAATTATCATTATTAGGATGCGCTGCATGCGAAGGAGTTCCTTTCACCACTGCGTCAAAAACCACCAGACCTTTTTCTGCAACCGCGAGATCCATCAGAGTAGGCTCCCCAACAATAGCTACATCGATTTTTGGGATTTCCAGAAGTAAAGCGGCAATTCCATTCTTGCCATTGATCTCTTCTTCCGCAGTCCCTGCAAACAAAATATTATGACTCAGATTTTCTTCAGAATATAAATAAGTGAAAGTGGCCAGAAGTGAAACTAGACATCCACCGGCATCATTACTTCCCAAACCGAATAATTTTCGTTCTTCGATTTCTGCCTTAAAAGGATCGCGGGTATAAGCTGAATTTGGCTTCACCGTATCATGGTGGGAATTGAGTAGTAAAGTTTGCTTAGTCTCATCAAAATTCTTATTTACCGCCCATACATTATTCAAATACCGCTTGTGTGGAATATCATGCTCTTTGAACCATTCCTCAAGCAGATCTGCAGTTTTATCTTCTTCACCCGAGAATGACTGAGTCTGGATAAGGTTTTTTAGTAATTCAATTGCTTTTTGCTGAAGTTCTTTTAACTGCATTATTTTACAATTTTTGTATGAATAGCATTCTGTTTTAACAATCCCGCATCACCCAGAATAACTGCTGAAAGCCCTTTATTTATAGCCTCAAAGCAGTTATGAAGTTTAGGTAGCATTCCATCTGTGATCACTTTTGATTCCACCAGGTTCTGATAATTGGTTGAATTCAATTCCGGGATCACAGAATTTTCGTCTTCTATATCGGTTAAAACTCCTTTTTTTTCTGAACAGTAAAAAAGCTGAGTTTCGTATGATTTGCTCATTGCGATCGCGATTTCTGAAGCGACAGAATCTCCATTGGTATTTAACAATATCCCTTCCTCTGTACATGAAATTGCTGAAAAAACTGGAACAATATTTTGATCTAGAAGTGATTCAATAAACTCTATATTTACCTTTTCGATATCCCCAACAAGACCGTAATCAATCTCCTTTACTTCTCTCTTTTTGGAAATTAAAACCCGTCCATCAGCTCCACAAAGACCAATCGCATTTTGCTTTTTAGACTGAAGTTTTGCAACAATGCTTTTATTAAGTAGTCCACCGTAAACCATGGTGATCACTTCCATGGAATCCTGGTCTGTAATTCTTCTTCCATCGATCATTTTAGTTTCAAAGCCAAGTTTCCCGGCAACTTCTGTGGCTTTATTTCCACCCCCATGTACGAGGATCTTTGCACCTTCCATTTTAACGAAGTCTTCTAAAAATGAATTCATAAAACCCTTATTTTCAATAAGCTTCCCTCCTATTTTTACTACTTTTAGTGTTTGATTCATTTAAACTTTTCTTTTTAGATGTCATTCCGAAGGAGTTTTCGACTGAGGAATCCCAGATTTCTCACTACGTTCGAAATGACACTCAACTATTTTAAACACTCCAATATTCTCTTTAAAACTGCCTGTGCCGCAAATGTTCTATTATTTGCCTGGTGAATTACGATCGAATTTTCGCTATCCAGTACATCATCGGCAATTACCACATTCCGTCTAACTGGCAAGCAGTGCATCACTTTTGCCTTATTAGTATGCTTTAATTTCTCCTGGTTCACTGTCCAGTTTTTTTCAACATTTATCACCTGCCCATAATTCTCATAGCTACTCCAGTTTTTCACATAGACAAAATCGGCATCCTTAAAAGCCTTTTCCTGATCATGTTCCACCTTTGTATCTTTTCTAACCTCTGGATTAAGATCATAGCCTTCGGGGTTGGTAATTACAAAATCCACATCCATCAACTGCATCATTTCAGTAAAGGAATTTGGTACAGATTGTGGCAGGGCTTTAGTATGCGGAGCCCAACTTAAAACCACTTTTGGCTTCTTGGCAGTCTTTAATTCCTGAATGGTGATTGCCTCTGTCAAAGCCTGTAATGGATGCCCGGTCGCGCTTTCGAGATTTACCACGGGTACCGAAGCGTATTTTTTAAAACTATTCAAAACCTGTTCAGATTCATCTTTTTCCTTATCCTTTAAGTCCGGAAAAGCTCTTACAGCGATAATATCACAGTACTGAGAAAGCACAGCTGCCGCCTCTTTAATATGTTCAGCTTTATTTGAATCCATTACGGCACCATCTTCAAATTCCAACGCCCAGCCATCTTTATCAACATTCATCACCATGACCTCCATCCCCAGCAATTTTCCGGCTTTTTCGGTACTTAAACGCGTTCTGAGACTGGAATTAAAAAAGAGCATCCCAAGTGTTTTTCCTTTTCCAAGAGTAGGCGCTGTATTTTCAGATTTCAGGCTTCGTGCTTCCTGAATCAAAGTTTCCAGGTTGTCTATGTCTGATAAGCTTGTGTAATTTTTCATTCATTTAATTTTTTGTCATTCCGAAGAAGCTTGCGACTTAGCAATCTTAGATCTCTCCCTGTGGTCGAGATGATCTGTGTTTAAAAACAAAGCTTTTCATTAA
>CAXGBX010000181.1:0-5254 GCA_964008195.1 uncultured Flavobacteriaceae bacterium | reverse complement strand
CAGCACCGTTCAAAATTGCAATGTTTTCGATAGTAGTACCTGAACCTACGGCGTATAGTGAAAGGCCGTTGTACTGAGATTCAGCATTAATAGCTGCCCCGGCATCTTTTAAAATTAAATAGTTGATAGAACCTGAAGTATCATCATCCTCATTACCACCATAAATAATTCCTCCAACTTCTGCAACCGCGTCTATACCAGCATCTGTAGAAGCTTTACCGGCAATAACCAGTCCTCCCCAGCTTCCCGCTTCACCTGAAGTAGAAGACATTAATACTGGATTGCTTTCCGTTCCTTCAATATCAATAGTTCCTCCTCTTTGAACTACGATGTAGATACTGGTGGCATCTGTTTCGCTATCACTCCTGGCAGTAATTTGAGTTCCTGCCGGTATCGTTAAGTTCGCTCCATCTTCAATAGAAACAGTACTGTTAATCACATATTCAGTATTAGCATCTAGAGTAAGGTTTTCTTGAATAGTAGATGGTAAGACAGATACCTGGCCTCTATTATCGATCCAGTCGAATATAGAAACGTCAACAGTTGGTTCACCTGAGTAATCTTCATCCAGATCTGCAGTTGTTCCGTTTAAGATAATTCCTGATAGATCGGTTCTGTTGTCATCGGCGATATCTACCGCAGTATCATATCCAGAAAGTGAAAGCCCGGTGATGGTTGCTCCAGAAACCGACTTAAACTGTAATGCAGTTCCACCAGTAGTTGAAATTGCGGTAAAGTTACTTATCATTGGATTACCGTTATCCTTATCTGCTTCAATAGCAGTAGAGAAGTTCTCAATAGTATGAAGAACATAAACATTATCTAGCGATCCGTTCCAACCTTCAGTCCAGTCTACAGCATCATCCTCGTTATTCTCAAGATATAAATTTGAAGCAGAAACAGTTCCTCCGAAGAATTCAACTCCATCATCAGCACCGTTTACCAGGGCTACATTTTGAATAGAAGTTTCAGCTCCTACGGCATAAAGAGAAAGTCCGTTGAACTGAGACTCCGCATTAATAGCCGCTCCAGCGTCAGAAAGTATCAGGTAGTTAATAGAACCAGAATCATCGTTATCATCTGTACCACCGTAAATAATTCCTCCAACTTCAGCAGTTACATCTGTACCTGCAGCGGTAGTAGCATTACCAGCGATGATCAATCCACCCCAGGTTCCAGCTTCTCCATTAGAAGAACGCATAACCACAGGTGCAGAAGAACTTCCCTGAATTTCTATCTGGCCGCCTTTCTGAACCACGATATAAACATTGGTAGCATCACTTTCATCTGTATCCGTATCGGCTATAATTTCAGTTCCTGCAGGAATTGTCAAAGTCGCACCAGCTTCTACTGATAAGATACCGGTAAGACTGTATATTTCACTAGCATCAAGTGTTCTGTCTTCTTCAACAGACCCATTAAGCTCTGTGTTCTCTGTTGGTCCGCCACCATTGTCATCATCGCTGGGATCAATCGGTACAATGGTGTTGTCATCACTACAGGAAGTTGCAAATACTCCTAAAGCGATCATGGCCAGCGAAATTAATTTTTGTGTTCTTTTCATAATTTAAATTTCTAAGGTTAAAAGTGGTTTGTTGTTAATATAAATTAGTTGGTTAAAAATTATAACTTACACCTAAGCTTAGCACGGCACCACGATCATAAGATCTCACCGTTTGGTTAGAAGCCGGAACATTACCTGAAATTGGTCTTATTTCCTGTACTCTTTCTATTTCCGGGTTTAATAAGTTTTGACCTCTGAATTCCAGCTCCCAATTGTCATTTAGTTGCTTAGACATAATTAGATCCAGGGTGACGAATCCTTTTTCGATAATTTCATTGTTATACTGAATATCAATTTGATCAAGTCTCTGACTTTCTGGATTTCCCAATGCAAAAATTTTATCTGATGCATAAGCTCCAACAAGGGTTGCTGTGAAAAGATTTTCAGTTTCTGTAGCCACATTAATAGATCCGTTTAAGATCCAGTCTGAAGCTCCCTGAAGTCCTATTTCATCTTTTCCGTTATAGCGAAATGTTCTAACAAAAGTTCCTTCTTCATTAAATACATCCTTAAGATCCTGAGAATGCCACATTCTAGTTATGTTACCTGCAACTGCCAGGTCCAGTCCTGCTTCATTTTCATTATCTATCACATCCATTCTTGCTTCAAGCTCAATTCCGTAAATATTGGCTTCATCACCAGCATTGAAATAAGAGAATACAGGGGCAGAACCTCTTTCTCTTGCTTTGTTGATAGGATCGTTGATTTTCTTATAGAATCCTGTTAGAGAAAGTACTTCACCAGAACTTGGGAAGATTTCGTATTTCAGGTCAAAATTGGTATTCGTAGAAGCTTCGAGATTAGGATTACCTCGGGTGATAATTCCGGTTTGTGCAACATATTCAAAAGGAGCTATCTCTTTAAATTCTGGAAGGGTAATCGTTCTACTAGCCGCTAACCTTATATTCGAATTATCATTTGGCGAAAATCTTAAGTTGATACTAGGATAGATGTTATCGTAAGATTTGTAAACAAAATTTGGAAGATTTGACGGGTAGTTATTCACATCAAAAACCACATCGATATCATCTTTCTGAAATCTAGCCCCAAGGTTTAAATTCCATTTTGCATTTCCGTAATTAAAGAAGGCAAAACCGGCAATAGATTCTAAGGTTCCATTATAAAGATCTGGATCCAGATTGTTTACAATAAGCGATCTGTCATTGAAATTTTCAGTAGTGAAAATTCCGCTAAGATTATCTATAGATTCCGGGTTAACAGTATTGAAGTTTCTCTCTTCAACCCCATAGAATTTTGAGTAAAAATCCCTTTCTTTATTTCTATAATTTCCTCCAAACTTTACAAAAGCTTTCTTTTCAGTCTCCTCATCGTTAATGAAATAATACTGATCCTGAATAAATCCGTTGAATTCCATATCATCGATTTGCTGGTTGGATTTTCTTTGCTGAAATGCTCCTGTTTCCCCTAGCAATATTGGTAATGTTGGGTGAACATTCACTTCGTTACGAATACGGTTTGGTTCATCGGCATCTACCATGTTGTAGCCGGCAGCCCATTCCAATTCATTCTTGCTATCCCACATTTCGTGAAAACCATGCAACTGGTTTACCCAAAGTCTGGTTTGTTTTATATTCTGGTCACGTACAAATTGATTAAAATCGTCTCCACGATCACTTTCTTCAAACACAATACCTTCACCGTTTCTACCACCTTCAAATACCTCATCACTTACTTTATTGATAAATAAACTGGTGGCTTTGATTCTGTTGTTATCATTTATTTGATACCCAAGGTCTAAAAGAGCAGTATTGTTATCAGTCTTTTTGTAGTTAGTGGCATCTGTGAAACCATCCTCAAAATCATTGTTACGATAGTTGGCGAATGTTCCTTCGTTGTACTCAAAGTCTACCGAGTTAGATGCAGTTAGTAATACTCTTAGGTCACCAAATTCTTTCCCTGCGGTTAAAGCATATCTTCTGTTAATTGGCAATACGGCATTCTGAGGATCCCAGCTTTGGTTGTTCAGAGAAAATTCGGTAGGAATGTTCTGGTCATAAAAACCAAAATAAACATCTTCCTGGTTTGGCGATACTTTGAAGTCACTAAACTCTCCCAGAGCATTAGTGTTTGCTCCAAATCTTACTCCTATATCCAGTTCACTTTTTCCTCTAAGTTCTCTTGAGGTAATATTGATATTTCCTGAAGCTTGATCTGCTGAAGTTTCAGCTGAATAAGTCTTACTGATGCTTATATTCTGGATGACTCTGGTTGGAAATAAACCAAGATCGATGTTTTTTCTTTCTACATCATCTGAAGGGATTGGAAGCCCATTCATCGTAGTATATAAGTAGCGATCTCCAAGTCCCCTTACAAAAATATCTCCTGAAGCCTCACTGCTGGTAACTCCTGAAATTTTTGTGGTTGCTGTGGCAGCATCGGATACTCCTAATTTGGCTAATTCCTGAGCTCCGATGCTTTCCTTAATATCTACTGAATTTTTTTGTTCTATCAAAAGGGCTACCTGAGAGTCCCTTCTTGTTACGGTTGTAATTACAACCTCGTCTAATGCTGCAGCACTGGAACCGAGTTCAGTATTTATTTCGGTTACTTTTCCCGCTTCAACAACAACATCTGGTATCTCCAATGTTTCGTATCCCACAAAACTAAAAACCACAGTATAAGTTCCTGGCTCTAATTTGTCCAGAATGTATAATCCGTCATAATCTGAGGTAGTTCCTTTAGAAGTACCTTTAAGGAACACATTGGCAAAAGGTAACGGCTCACCGGCCATTTCACGATCACTCAGTTTACCTGCAATTGAGCCTGTAGTGGTGTTCTGTGCCTGCGTGACACTTATAAAGAGTAATAATGCGAGTACTAAAAATTTTTTCATTTTGTTTTTGCTATAAAATCTCGCTGCAAATTAACGTCGAACCCTGCAGGCCGATGTTATCTAAGAATTAATCATTTGTCATTAAAGAGTTAGTTTAATGTTACTAATGTGTTAATCGACCTATAGTTCAAATTATTGGTTAATTTTATGGTCTCTTAACCATATCTTAAATCCTTATGAAGAAAAAAGACATTCAGATTCTACTAGTTGATGATGAGCCGGATATCCTGGAAATAGTGGGGTATAATCTTTCAACTGAAGGTTATAATGTGATCACCGCAGATAATGGTGCAAAAGCGGTAAAACTTGCTAAAAAAAATAAACCACATCTTATTATTCTTGATGTGATGATGCCGGAAATGGATGGGATTGAAGCTTGTGAGCAAATTAGGAAAATGCCAGATATGGAAGGCACTATAATTACGTTTCTCACGGCAAGAGGAGAAGATTATTCGCAAATGGCAGGCTTTGATGCGGGAGCAGATGATTATATAACGAAGCCTATAAAACCAAAAGTGCTTCTTAGCAAGGTAAAGGCATTGTTAAGAAGATATCGTGAAGAAGAACAATCGTCTAACGTGGTGAAACTGGGAGATATCACCATTAATCGTGAGGAATATAAAATCATACAGGATGGTAATGAAATGAATTTACCCCGAAAAGAATTTGAATTGCTTTCTCTGCTAGCTTCCAAACCCGGAAAAGTTTTTAAGAGAGAAGATATACTGGACAATGTATGGGGAAATGATATCGTGGTAGGAGGAAGAACTATTGATGTACATATCAGAAAACTTCGGGAAAAAATTGGCGATGATAAAATAAAAACCATAAAAGGG
>CAXGBX010000180.1:0-5261 GCA_964008195.1 uncultured Flavobacteriaceae bacterium | reverse complement strand
AGATCTTAAAATTCCAACCGGAGCCATTATAGCCATGATTACCCGTAACAATAATTTTATCACGCCAAAAGGGGAAACCGTGCTTGAAGGCAACGATATTCTTTTAGTCTTAACGGAAGATCGATCAAATTTCTTACAGGTAAAACAGTATCTGGAGTAAATCCAATCCTCATTCTGAGGAAATAAAATTTCCTGAATTATTAAAGTAAACTTAAAATTTTTGCTATAACAAAGCATTCGCTTAGTTTTGTAGTGTATTTAGAAATTATGGCCAGAACAAAACAATATAAAGAAGAAGAGGTAATTCAAAAAGCGATGGATCTTTTCTGGCGTAATGGGTATGAAGCTACCTCAGTACGTATGTTGGAAAAGGAAATGGGGATCAATCAGTTTTCCATTTATTCAAGTTTTGGAAGTAAAAATGGTGTTTTCCTGGAAAGTATAAAAGTTTATAAATCCCACTTAAATAGTATTAGAAATAAACTCAGAGATTCAAATAATGGAGTCCAGGGCATTCAACAGTTTTTTTATGACTTTTTAGAATTTACAAAAGAGAATGAAACCAGTAAAGGATGCCTGGTGTGCAATACGGTAAGTGAATTAGGAAATAAAGCAAAACCGGAACTTCAGGTAGAACTGATGAAGTTTACAGAAGAAATTAGAGAGTTGTTTTTGAATAATTTAAATCAGGAAAAAGATAAATCTAAGGAAATGATAGAAAAAGAGGCTAATTTTTTAATGACCTCCATTCTTGGTCTTTCTATAGGTTCGAGAATTCTGAATAAAAAACAACTGGAAGATTTCATAAAAACCACCTTTAAATCAATATAACTTTTTTTACCCAAAAACTAAGCGTATGCTTAGATAAAATGATTATCAATTCAAATGTCATATAGCATGAAAACAACATTTATCACACTCGTATTAATCGTGATCTCCGTTTCCTTACAGGCTCAAACCTATACCGTCGCCTACCATGGTACAGCTAAAATGGAACGATCTAAATCCTCTTATAATCCGCTGTCAGGTTTTACCGGGAAAATAATTGAAAAAGAAAACTTCAACTATCGTGAGTTTTTAAGAGAGGCTAAGCAATCTGAAAAATTTTATAAAATTGATAATGAGGTTTTTACCGGGAGAGAACTAATCAGGTTACTGAGAAAAGCAGCTAGAAAATCTGGAAATCCAACCGATTTCAAGGAATTTCTAAAAAAAGAAAATCCTTCTTTCAAAAACTATTTCTCAGATAAAGATTCGCAATTACTATATAAAAAATTCAGAAAAGGAACCTTTAATAAATACGTCCAGGACCTGGCAGATAGTTGGGACAATTAAAATAGTTTAAAACAATTATTAATTATAAATATTTAAAACAATGAGTACATTAAAAATTCACAATATTGAAAGCGCGCCAGAAGAAAGTAAAGCGCTACTAGAAAAGTCAAATAAAGCCTACGGAATGATCCCGAACCTACACGGAGTCTTAGCTGAATCTCCCGGACTTCTTAAAGCTTACCAGGATTTACATGAATTGTTTCAGAATTCATCTTTCAATAATGAAGAACTAACCGTAGTATGGCAAACTATTAATGTAGAACATGAATGTCACTATTGTGTGCCTGCTCACACGGGGATTGCAAACATGATGAAAGTTGATTCAGCAATAACCGAGGCTTTACGCAATAGAACGAAGATGCCTACCGAAAAACTTCAAACCTTGCATGAAACAACGCTTTCAATCGTTAGAAATCGCGGAAATGTAGCTGAAGGAGTATTAGAAGATTTCTTTGCTGCAGGCTATACCCAGCGTCAGCTTCTGGAAATCATTTTAGGGCTTTCTCAAAAAGTGATCAGTAATTATACTAACCACATTGCTGAAACCCCTGTAGATGAAGCATTCAAAAAGTTTGAGTGGAATAAGGAAAATGTTACTTCATAAAAAGAATTAAGTGGTTTTAAATGAAGTCGTCTCAAAACCTGATAAATGCGTCATTCTGAATTTATTTCAGAATCTATAAGAAATAAATTCTTATTGTTCAGCATTCAGCAAGACCATGAATCGGGTTCAGGCGTAACAAAATTTGTGTTCTGAGACAGCTTCATTTAAAATCTTAAACCTATAAAAATATTATAATGAGTATTACAGTAAAAAATAAAGTCGCATTAGTAACGGGTGCAAATAGAGGAATTGGCAAAGCCATCGTAAAATCATTTATAAAACATGGTGCCAAAAAAGTATATCTGGCGGTACGTAATACAAAATCTACAAAAGAGCTGGAAGAAGAGTATGGCGATAAAGTAGCAACCCTAAAGGCTGATCTATCAGACAAGAAATCCTTGCAGGAACTGGCAGATAAAACAAAAGATGTTGAGATCCTGGTGAATAATGCCGGAATGGGCGTACCTCATCATACTATTGGTAATGACGTGGAGGAAGACTTACAAAAACATTTAGATGTGAATGTATTTGGTTTATTGAGAATAGCCAATACCTTTGCTGATATTCTGGTAGAAAACAAAGGTGCCCTGGTACAGTTAAACTCTGTAGCATCCATCAAAAACTTCCCTCACCTCTCTACATATTCTGCCTCTAAAGCCGCTTCTTATTCGCTAACCCAGGGTTTGAGAGCCGATCTTGGTGAAAAAGGGGTTAGTATTTTGAGCGTACACCCAGGTCCTATTAATACTGAAATGGCCGAAAAAGCCGGTTTTGAGGAAACTTCATCAACTGAGATCGTTTCAGAAGGAATTGTAAAAGCACTTGACGCTGGTGATTTTCATTTATTTCCGGATGAAATGGCAAAACAATTTGAACAAGCTTATCAGAATTTTTCAGAAAATGTTGTCCTGGCTGATATGTAAGAATAAGTTTAAATTGATCCTTAGTTTAAAACAAGCCAAACTTCAATAAAAACAAAATGAAAGAAAAATTAAAAATAGATATCGTATCAGATGTTGTGTGCCCATGGTGCACCATTGGATATAAACGTCTGGAAAAAGCCATTACAGAACTGGGTTTGGAAGACCAAATTGAAATTGAATGGCAGCCTTTTGAGTTGAACCCCAATATGCCTGCTGAAGGCCAAAAGGTAGCAGAACATATTACAGAAAAGTATGGTTCCACACTAGCACAACAGGAAGAATCCCAGCAACGTATGACTGAGATTGGAAAAGAACTTGGGTTTAAATTTGATTATTTTGAGGAGATGAAAATGGTCAATACTTTTGACGCCCATGTTTTATTAGAATATGCTAAGGAATTCGACAAGCAGACGCAACTAAAAATGCGACTCACCACTGCCTTTTTTAGTGAGCGCAAAAATGTCTCTGAGAGGGATGTCTTAAAACAGGCATTATTAGATGTTGGATTAAATGCAGAAGAAGGTCTGGCTAGATTAGATAACAAAAAAGCTCGCGAAGAAGTGAGAAACCAACAGGCTTATTGGAAAAGTTTAGGTGTTAACTCGGTACCTACCATAGTATTTAACAGGCAAAGTGCTGTAACAGGAGCACAACCGGTAGAAGTGTTTAAGCAGGTTTTAACCGAATTAACTGAATAGTCTTTACACTATGTAAAGTTCAGCAATCTGACATCCCCAACTGGACAAGTAAATATTATTGAGTAAAAGTTTTTTATCTTATATAAACATAAACCGGTAGAAATTAATTTTAATTCAATCAGAATGAAAGCAATAGGATTTAAAAAATCATTACCCATAAATAAAAAAGACAGTTTTATAGCCTTTGAAACGGAAAAACCAAGCCCATCCGGCTATGATATTTTGGTAAGAATACAGGCAAATTCAGTGAACCCTGTAGATTTTAAAGTGAGGCAGAATGCCGCAAAAGATGAAGAACTGAATGAGCCTAAAATTATTGGTTACGATGCCGTTGGAATTGTTGAAGAAGTTGGAGATAAAACTTCAAAATTTGAAAAAGGAGACGAAGTTTTTTACGCAGGGGATATTACCCGAGATGGTAGTAATGCCGAATATCAGCTGGTAGATGAGCGTATTGTAGGCCGAAAACCAAAAAAACTCAGCATTGCTGAAGCTGTAGCAATTCCGTTAACCGGTTTAACCGCCTATGAAACGCTCTTTGACAGGATTAAAATAGATCCGGAAAAAGATAAAGGTAAAACGGTTTTAATTTTGGCGGGTGCCGGTGGTGTTGGCTCCATCGCAATTCAGCTGGCAAAAAAACTGGGAAATCTTAGCGTTATTGCCACTGCCTCACGTGAAGATACGGTAAAATGGTGCAAGGATATGGGCGCAGATTTTGTGATCAACCATCATAAAGATCTTAGAGAAGAATTGAAAAAGATAGCCCACAGTCAGGTGAATTATGTGCTGGACTTTGTGGATTTGGAAGGCTATTGGAAAACTGCCGCAGAAGTGATAAAACCACAAGGCCATATTGTTTCTATAACCGGAAGTAGTAAACCGCTAAACTTAAATGTTTTAAAAGATAAAAGTGTGACCTTCTCCTGGGAGTTTATGTTTACCCGACCTAAACACCTTACCTATGATATAGAAAGACAACATGAAATCTTAAATCATCTTTCAAAATTACTGGACGATGGAACTTTAAAAAGCACTATGAACACACAATTGAATGGTTTTAACGTCGAAAACTTAAAAGAAGCTCATCGTATTCAGGAATCTGGTAAAAGTATTGGCAAAAACGTGATTGTTTTTTAGAAAAGATAAAATTTAATAGGGTTCATTCAGTAAATAGTTACCTTCTTAAGTCTCAATTAAAAGTTGCAATGTCAGGCAAAGCGAAGTCGAAGCCAATTATATGGTAACCTATAGTTCTCGACTGCGCTCAAACTGACATCAGAATTAACTTTAATGTATTGAATTACTAGCGTTCAAAACATTCTTATAATATGCATTTTACTACTGACCTCTAAAATTTGAATTATAATTAAAGCTCTATACTTTCATAGGAAATTATAGAGCTTTTTAGTTTAGAAGACCTGTTTTTAAATCCAGATTATTTTCATATCTAACGGTATTCCGGGTTTTCAAAATTCCATCGTGTGCCATCATCCCATTTTTCACGCGAATTGCCATAAGCTGGATAACCTCCCTGATCTTTCAGCATTTTAGCCAGATGAATTAAATTATAGGTCATAAAAGTGGTATTGCGATTTGTGAATTCTGAATCATAACCTACCGGCGGATCTTTCTTTTCCCCGTTCCATTCCTTATCACCATAACTTGGGCCTGGTCCCACTGCCCCTATCCAGCCAGCAT
>CAXGBX010000179.1:0-5263 GCA_964008195.1 uncultured Flavobacteriaceae bacterium | reverse complement strand
CTATCCCATCAAACAAAATATCTGTAATAATAAAATCGAAATTGGTTTGCTGATCTTCAATGTTAAGCGATCCAAGAGATCTAATCGCTTTACAATCATAATCATTGAGACTTACCATTCTTTCAAGAATTTTAAGAATGATGATATCCTCTTGAATTACCAGGACCTTCCTCATTCGAAATTATTAGCGTTGAAATATAGTAAATACATCTTAATACTTAGTATTTTGAAGCTTTTACCAGCCTTTTAACCTGTGAAACAACTATTATATGTAAGAAAAAACTTGCGGTTTGAGTGTTCACGTTATATAATTCTAATTGCATCAGAAAAAACTTACGCAAGAATACTTTAATTAGTTTTAATTATTTATATTTTTTTTTCAGATCCTTTAATTGATTAAAAATTGCAGCAAATTTACTTACAATTTCCTTAAAGCTATTATATTGCGACGACTTTGAAATACCTGCTTTTTGCAAAATCAATTTAATTAACCTACAAGTATTCGTTTTTTCAAAAAGTTTAAAACATTTTTTAAGTACAATACGCCCCTTTTATGAAATCGAAAATCACATCACCCCTACTTTTCTTTTTTTTCATTTTATTTTCATTTAATCCTGTTAACGCTCAGGACAAAGAACCTTCTACAGATGAGTTGTTTCAAATGGCAAGAACCGCTGCTTTTGATGAAGATAATTATCCCAAAGCGATAGAGCTTACCAAAAAAGCCCTGGAGAAAAGTCCTTCTTATGCAGATGTCAGAATTTTTCTGGGAAGATTATATACCTGGACAGATAAAGTTGATAGCGCCAGAGAAGCCTTTATACGCGTATTAGATGAGAATCCCGGATATCAGGATGCTTCGCTGGCTTATGCCAGCCTTGAATTCTGGAATGATAATTCGAAAAAAGCGCTGGAAATTTTGAACGGCGGTATCGCTGCCAATCCTAAGGCCGAAGATCTTTTACTTTTAAAAGCCAGGGTACAAAAAGACCTAGAACAATATTCTGATGCTAATAATACTCTTAATCAGTTATTAAAAATAAATCCAAAATTGACTGAAGCACGATCGCTGGGAGAATCTATCCGGAATGTTTCTTCAAGAAATCAAATTGGAGTTGATTATGAATTCGTTGATTTTGAAAATCGTTTTGAAGACCCCTGGCATCTTATTAGTGTAGATTATTCCAGAAGCACTAAAATCGGGTCCATTATAGGAAGGTTGAACTATGCTAACAGGTTTGCATCTAATGGAACTCAGGTGGTAATAGATGCTTATCCTAGTATTTCAGATACCTTTTATGCATACCTGAGTGGTGGTATCGCCAGTAGTGGTAGTATTTTTCCAGATTACCGGATCGGTGCTTCTCTTTACGCAAACCTACCTGCCGCGTTTGAAGGAGAATTGGGGGTTAGAATGCTTAGTTTCGATGAACAAACCTGGATCTATACCGCGTCTGTCGGGAAATACATTAGTAATTTCTGGTTAAATGCGAGAACTTATTTAACACCCGGCGATCAAAATATATCTCATTCTTACTCTTTAAATGTACGCTACTATATTGCGGGAGCAGACGATTTTTTAAGTTTTGGCGTAGGAACAGGTATTTCTCCTGATGATAATACCAATAACGTTTTACTACAGGATCCCTACAAATTAAAATCAAGCAACATCTCTGTTGGATATCGCTTATCTGTAAAAAGTACCAATGTATTTTTTATCAACGCCGAACTTGAAGATCAGGAATATGCTCCGGAAACTCGCGGTAATCAGATTTCGGTAGGTATAGGATATTTCAAAAAATTCTAAAATGAGAAAACGGCTTTTTTCAGGAATTTTAATATTAATCATTGCACTTCCATTAATTATGTGGGTGCTTTGGCTGCTGACTCCAAACACAAAGCTGGTTATCGCCATCGTAGACAAGACAGTTCTCAATTCAAAAGCACAGGAACATCTCTCCTTAAACTGGATTTTGAACCATGAGAAATATACCAAAACCTCAGAAAAACCCTATAAAGCAGATCGTGACTATTTTGGTTTTTTTCCTGATGAAAATGAAAATTTTGAACTGAAAGGCCTTGAAAGATTCTCCTTCTCTAAACTGGATCAATTAAGTAATGACGCCAATATTGCTTATTTCACAGATACGTACGGGATTTATAACAATGAATGGTTTCAACAGGGTGATGATAAAGAAAGATCTGGAATCCTTTACGGAGGACTAAGTGATAAAGATATCCAGCTACTGGAACTAATGAAAGAAAAAAAGAAGTTGGTCATTACTGAGTTCAATACAATTGGATCTCCTACCGCTTATCGAAACAGGGCCCGGTTTGAAGAGATGTTTCAGCTTAAATGGACCGGCTGGACAGCGCGATATTTTGACAACCTCAACCTGAAAGAAAATAAAGAGATTCCAAAATGGCTTGTCCGAAATTATAAGAACTCTCATAAGGGTGACTGGCCATATAAAAATTCCGGAATTGCCTTTGTAAATAATAAAGACCAGGTAATAATCCTGGAAAACGAAACTCATTTAAATGAAGCCGTTCCTCATATTATTACCAATCCCAATTTTCAGAACAAATACGCCTTACCTGAGAGTATAAAATATCCATTCTGGTTCGATATTGTGGTACCTAACAGCAAAATTAATACTGCTGTATCAACCTTTAAAATAGATGCCAACGAGAATGGTCTTAAGGAACTGGCAGTATATGGCATTCCCTCAAATTTTCCTGCTGTATTACAACATCTTGGAGAAGATTATAACTTCTATTACTTTTCTGGTGATTTTGCAGACAATCCCATTGGGATGTTAAGTTCCCATTTTCAGGGAATTGGTTACTTTAAGGGATTATTTTATGATGAACGTAATAATATGGAACGTACTAGTTTCTTCTGGAATTACTACAAACCCTTAGTTTCTAATATACTGAGACAATATTCTGAAAAGATCAATAATTAATTGATTGTATATTTTTCCACAATAGAATCTGGAAGAATCTTCTTTCCCTGTACAATCTCTGAATTCTTTCTTCTGAATTGATTAAATTCATTTTTAAGCTCCTCTATCTTAACCGGGTCATTTATTGGTTCTTCGTTGAATTCACGGGTTAGATGATAAAGTTTATCTCCGTTTAAATGGTATTCACCCATTACAAAATCTACCAGATCGGTTTTTGTTTGCATTAAAGGAATCTTGTGAATATTCTGAAAATTCCTGGTAGTATCAAGTCCGCGTCCCATAAAACTATTAATTGGTGGAGCTTGAATATCATAATTGTTTTTAAGGAATGAAATAAGACTTGGAGCAACATCAAAATGAGAAGAAATTGATTCAAATTCTGCCGGCCTTTGAATCATAGGGGAATACACGATTAAAGGAACATGATAACGGTCAATTTTAGAAACCATGGGAATTTCGGGAATTCTATGATCTCCTGTAATTAGAAATATGGTGTTTTCAAAATCAGCTCTTTGTTTATAGGACTCAATGAAATTTTTAATAGCGTCATCTGCAAAAAGAATACTTGTATATTGTTTGGTATAATTTCTATAATTCTGCTTTTTCTCTTCACTATAACCAAACTCAGTCATTTTATCTTCAAATTTCTGAGTATACCTCTCAGTTTCAGAAATAATAAAAGGGCTATGCGTACTCACAGTGAGTAGCACATCTAATCGCGGATCTTCACTGGTTCCAGCAGATTTTGATTCCAGATAATACCTGAAAAGCTCCTTATCTCCATATCCCCAGGTAAACCCAGTAGCAGAAACGGGAATCTTATTATAAGAAGGTGGAAAGTCATTTTCATCAATAATACGGTCAATATTATTTTTCTTTAGGTACATCCCCATTTTATCAAATTCAGAGTTTCCACCATAATAAAAAGAAGTATTATAATTATTCTTTTTCAAAAGGTTCAATAGAGAAATTTGATTGGGCATATTTTCTTCCATTTCCAGGAATCCATTTTCAGAAAATGGTAGGGAACCCAATAATGAAGGCAGAATGGCAAAGGTTCTCCCACCATTGCTCAGAAAATTTGGCCAGTAAAGGCTTTTAGTTGATATCGAGTCCAGGTAAGGGGTGAAATTGCCAAGATAAGCTCCTCGGTTAGTGAAAGCTCTTCCCAAGCCTTCTACCAGAATAATAACAATATTCGGAGCTCTCTCGTTAGTTTTAAAAAACGGGGAAAGCACATCACTATTCAAATCTTTATGGAGAAATGGATAGTCTGGATCATTAAGGTATTCAATTGGCTCGGCATCGGCATATTTGGAGAAAAATTCACCGAGATAAGCTTCAGCGTAAATATCTGTCTCATATAATTCTGGGTTGAAATAAGAATATGCTTCAGAATAAAAATGCTGGGATTTATTCTTGATCAGATTAGATTCATAATCGGAATTCAGATCCTTAGAATTAAGCTTTTCTGCTCCTTCCAACAGAAGAAATCCGAAAGAAAATATAAGCAGACAGGAAGGAAAAATATACCCTGATTTCAAAACCTTCGGAAAATACACTAATGAAGTGGACAACGCGATAAGTACTACCGTAAAAATTATAATTGGTGTTATACTGAAAGATCCTGAGGCACCAACCGTTTGCATGATTTCGTCTAGGGAATATCCAAAAAGATCACTTCCCAACATTAACAAGGTAGTATTATAATAAAAGATCAATGCGAGCTGGCCGAGAAAAAATATAGCACTGAAGACTATAAATATAGTTTTTGCCAGTTTGGAATTGATAACATATAGAATGGCAAAAATTAGATATACAGGAAAAAACCAGGTAAAAAAGAATTTAAGATCTTCAAAGCATGACCAGAGAAATAAATTGAAGAAATTATTTTTCAAATTATGATTTGCGCCTCCAAGGACTATTTCTATGGCACTTAAAATGAAAAGAAAGAATAGAAATATCAAGGCCAGAACAGCAAACTGACTGACAGATCTTTTCAATTTTGCAAGGAAACCACTGCTAATGGTATTGGTCTTAGATTTCATGTTACTGGATATGAGGCGATACGAAGATTTTTCAGAATTAAGTTCCTACAAAAGAATGAAAAATAATTGATTATTTGGAAGACAGTGATTTCACCATTTAAAAATAAGCTTATCCGTATTCAATTTTGAGAAAGCCTGATTATACTTCATCATCAAATATATCTTCGATCTTTAACTTAAAAAGTCTGGAA
Organism: uncultured Flavobacteriaceae bacterium; assembly: GCA_964008195.1. Taxonomy (GTDB): domain Bacteria; phylum Bacteroidota; class Bacteroidia; order Flavobacteriales; family Flavobacteriaceae; genus Christiangramia. The sequence goes on along the minus strand of CAXGBX010000179.1, from coordinate 55 downwards.
AACCTAAATGCCAGTGGTAAACTGGGGTCAAATTTGCCTTTTTCTATAGCATTGA
>CAXGBX010000178.1:0-5269 GCA_964008195.1 uncultured Flavobacteriaceae bacterium | reverse complement strand
CAGTTTTTCAGAAACCCGAAAAGAACTACCAGCCACAACGATGAGCATATAATCGCTCCGGTAGATGGTAAAGTAGTAGTAATTGAAGAAGTATACGAAAAAGAATATTTCAAGGATAAAAGATTACAAATCTCGATTTTCATGTCGCCAATTAATGTGCATGTAACCCGTCACCCTGTTGGCGGTAAGGTTACTTATAGTAAATACCACCCCGGTAAATTTTTGGTGGCCTGGCATCCTAAATCTAGTGAAGAAAACGAAAGAACAACTGTAGTTGTGAAAAATAAAACTGCAGGAGAAATACTTTATAGACAAATTGCCGGAGCTTTGGCAAAACGAATCGTGAACTATGCAGAGGCAGATACAGAAGTTGTGCAGGGAAGCGACAGTGGATTTATAAAATTTGGTAGCCGTGTAGATGTTTTTGTTCCGATTGGAACAAAAGTGAACGTGGAGATCAATCAAAAAGTCAAGGGAGGCGTAAGCGTAATTGCTGATGTAGCTTCTTAAATGGTAATGATGGCAGAAGAAAACGAAAAGTTTCTAAAAGCCTACGAAATGGCTAGCAGCACAGATCAGCAATTTCCACCTGATGTGCTTTTGCATTTTTACGCGCTTTACAAAAGAGCTACTGAAAAAAATGGATTTTATATCCCACCAACAAATCAAGGCGACCTTAGAAGTGCATTTAAAATCAATGCCCTGGTACAGGTAAAAGATCTAAGTAAAAAACAAGCAGAAGAACAATATATAGAATTAGTAGAATTCCATATTGGCGAGATTGTTCAATAATTCTACACCTTACTGAAAGCAAAAAAGAGGACATTTAGTCCTCTTTTTTATTATCATAAAATTCATTATTAATTTAAACTCTTCAAACTCGCTTTTAAAGCTTCAATTTTTGCTTCTGCATCTGCCTTTTTGGCCATTTCTATAGCGACCACCTTTTCTGGTGCATTGCTTACAAAACGCTCATTAGAAAGCTTCTTATCTACAGATTTTAAGAAACCTTCTGTGTATTTCAATTCTTCCTGGATTTTTTCCTTTTCAGCTTCTATGTCTATGGCGCCCACAATCGGGATAAAATATTCATTAGATCTTACTCTAAATGAAAGCGCCCCGTCTACAGATCCAGTTACATATTCCAGGTTGGAAATATTTCCCATTTTTGAAATTACGCCGTCAAATAATTTAGAAGTATTCTCATTATTAAGAATACTGAAATCTATTTCATTCTTAAATGAGATATTCTTGTCTTTTCTAATCTTTCTAACTCCTGCGATTACTTCAGCAGCATGTGAAAATTCCTTGATTATCGTTTCATCAAATTCCTCCTCATCCGGCCATTTTGCAATAATTAATGCTTCTTCAGGAGTTCTTTCGGTAATCTCCTGCCAGATCTCTTCGGTAACAAAAGGCATAAAAGGATGCAGGATTTTAAGATTGTCTTCCAGAATGGCAATTATCGCCTTATAGGTTTTGGCATCCATAGGTTCCCCGTACCCCGGTTTTACCATTTCCAGGAACCAGCTACAGTAATCATCCCAAATCAACTTATAGGTAGACATCAAAGCATCACTGATCCTATATTTGGAATAATGATCTTCTATTTCTCTTATGCTCTTCTGAAATTTGGCTTTGTACCAGTCGATAGCGATTTTCGCTGTTTCCGGCTGCTCAATTTCTTCTGAAATTTCCCAACCTTTTACCAAACGAAATGCGTTCCAAATTTTATTCGAAAAGGAGCTTCCCTGTTTGCATAAGTCTTCGTCAAACATCAAATCGTTTCCGGCAGGCGAACTCAATAACATCCCTACACGAACCCCATCAGCACCATATTGTTCGATTAAACCAAGTGGATCTGGGGAGTTACCCAGTGATTTAGACATTTTTCGTCTTTGCTTGTCTCTAACGATACCCGTTAGATAAACATTTTTGAAAGGTCGTTCTCCTCTGTATTCATACCCGGCCATGATCATTCTGGCTACCCAAAAGAACAAAATTTCGGGTGCGGTAACAAGATCATTGGTAGGATAGTAATATTGAATTTCTTTATTTTCAGGCTCCAGGATTCCATTAAAAACGCTCATTGGCCATAACCATGAAGAAAACCAGGTATCCAGCGCGTCTTTATCCTGCGTAAGATCAGACGCCTGTAAAACATTATTACCAGTTGCTTTTCTAGCCTTTTCAAGGGCCAGTTCTGTATTTTCAGCGACCACAAAGTCATTTTTACCGTTTCCATAGAAATAAGCGGGGATTTGATGACCCCACCATAATTGGCGCGATATATTCCAATCTCTCACATTTTCCATCCAATGACGGTAGGTATTAAGGAATTTTTCCGGAACGAGGTTAATATCATCACCCAACACCGCTTCAATCGCAGGCTGAGCCATTTCTTTCATTTTCAGAAACCATTGATCACTTAGTTTAGGTTCTATAACCGCACCGGTTCGTTCACTGGTGCCCACTTTATTTACGTGATCTTCTACTTTATCAAGAAAACCGGATAGTTCCAGTTCTTCTACAATTTCAGCCCGAACCACAAACCGATCTTTTCCCTCGTAATGAAGTCCGTAATTATTTAAGGTTGCGTCATCATTAAAAATATCAATAACCTCAAGATCATGTTTGTCTCCAAGATTTTTATCATTTTCATCATGCGCAGGAGTCACTTTTAAACAACCTGTCCCAAATTCCATATCTACATATTCATCTTCGATAATTGGAATCGTCCTGTTACAAATAGGAACAATCGCTTTTTTTCCTTTTAAATGAGCAAATCTTTCATCGTTCGGGTTAATACAAATTGCGGTATCTCCCAAAATCGTTTCAGGTCTGGTGGTAGCGATCGTCAAATAATCTTCAGTCCCGTCAATTTTATATTTCAGATAATAGAGCTTTCCGTTTCTTTCTTCATAATTCACTTCTTCATCAGAAAGGGTTGTTTTTGCCTGCGGATCCCAATTTACCATTCGGTAGCCACGATACACCAGACCTTTTTCGTAGAGATCTACAAAGACTTTAATTACCGAGGCAGACATATCATCATCCATCGTGAATTTGGTACGTTCCCAATCACAGGAGGCTCCAAGATGCTTTAATTGCTGAAGAATGATACCTCCATGCTTATGTGTCCATTCCCAGGCATGCTCCAAAAATTCTTCACGAGTAAGATCGTTCTTATCTATACCTTCAGCTTTAAGTTTAGCAACCACTTTGGCTTCTGTAGCAATAGAGGCATGATCTGTTCCGGGCACCCAACAGGCATTAAATCCCTTTAACCTTGCTCTTCGCACCAATACATCCTGAATAGTATTGTTCAACATGTGGCCCATGTGTAGAACACCGGTAACATTTGGCGGCGGAATTACGATTGTATAAGGCTCTCTATCGTCTACTTCTGAATGAAAATAATTGTTCTTCATCCAGTAGTCATACCACTTATCCTCTACTTTTTTCGCATTATATTGTGAAGCAATTGCCATTTCTTGGTCTGATTTTTGAAATAATGGCAAAAGTAATTATTAATGTAGGATTATGAAAGCTGCTGAAATGATTAAAATTTTGAGATTTGAAGTATTTCAGCTTACCTTTACTAATCCGATTAAAATTTTAAAATTATGAAAAAACTAATTGCAATAGCCATATTCGTATTCGCAGGTCTGGCAACAGCCCAGGCTCAGAAAACAGCAAAAATTGAATTCAAGTCTGAAACGATAGACTATGGTGAAATAATGAAAGGCAGCGATGGCCTTAGAGTATTTGAATTTACTAACGTAGGCGATGCGCCTTTAGTAATCGAAGATGTAAAATCCAGTTGTGGCTGTACAGTACCTAAGAAACCGGAAGAACCAATTATGCCTGGAGAAGCTGGAAAAATCGAGGTGAAATATGACACTAAAAGAGTTGGTCCTATTAGAAAAACAGTTACTGTTTACTCAAATTCTGATGAACCTGTTAAGGCTTTAAAAATTAAAGGTCTGGTGAAAGACGAAGCTGGTGACACCAAATAAAATAGTGATTTGAATATTTTAAAAAAGCTCTCCATCACGGAGGGCTTTTTTTATACCATATTTTATATCAGCTTACTCTAATCCAAATGCCGGTAAGATTTTGTTATCTGAGAAAATCAGAAACAATTTACCTTGAGAATATTATTGATTCATATATTAATTTCGCAATTTTGCACCCATAAATCATAAGCTATGCCTAAGATCTCTAATAAGGGGCTGGAAATGCCTGAATCTCCAATAAGAAAATTAGTTCCTTTTGCCGAAGCTGCAACTAAAAAAGGGCGTAAAATATATCAATTAAATATTGGTCAGCCGGATATCAAAACGCCAGAAGCTGCCTTAAATGCAGTTAGAGAACATGATATTGAAGTTCTTTCTTATAGTCACTCTGCAGGTTTTGATACTTATAGGGAAAAACTGGCTAGATATTATCAAAATACAGCATTACCGGTGAATAAAGAGGATATTATCGTAACCACAGGTGGGTCTGAAGCTTTGCTCTTTGCTATGGGAAGTATTACAGATCCAGGTGATGAAGTGATTATTCCCGAGCCTTTTTATGCTAACTATAATGGTTTTGCAACAGCTTCTGGAGTTAAAATAAAAGCTATTCAATCTAGCATAGATAATAATTTTGCCCTCCCTCCTATTTCAGAATTTGAAAAATTAATTTCTGAAAAAACCAAAGCTATAGTGCTTTGCAATCCAGGAAATCCTACGGGTTATTTATATACAAAAGAAGAAGTAAAGCAACTTGCAGATCTTGCCCTGAAACATGATATTTTTATAGTTTCAGATGAAGTTTATCGCGAATTTGCTTATGAAGGAGCAGAACATCACTCGATCATGAGTATTCCTGAACTTGCTGAAAATGCAATCATGGTAGACTCGGTTTCCAAGCGTTATAGCATGTGCGGAGCAAGGATTGGGTGTCTTGTTTCTAAAAACAAAGATGTGATCGATACTGCCATGAAATTTGCCCAGGCGAGATTAAGTCCTCCAACCTTTGCACAAATTGCCAGTGAAGCTGCTTTAGATACTCCTCAATCGTATTTTGACGATGTAATTGAACAATATACTTACCGAAGAAATCTTCTTGTGGAGGGTCTGGAAAAAATAGAAGGGGTTAAAGTAGCCAAACCGAAAGGTGCTTTTTACTGTATCGCAGAATTACCAATTGAAGACGCCGATGATTTTGCAAAATGGCTTCTGGAAGAATTTGAAGATGATAATGAAACCGTTATGGTTGC
>CAXGBX010000177.1:0-5274 GCA_964008195.1 uncultured Flavobacteriaceae bacterium | reverse complement strand
GGCTCTTCGCGCCCTCCCGAAAAGAAAAAAGTTACGTGGGGATATTTTTCAGTTTCTGCAATTCTAATCTGTTTTTTGCCTTCGTATTCAAGCACTTCGCCAAGCGTGGCTTTAATATTTGATTTTTTAAAAATGACATTTACGTTTTCAAATCTATCATCATACGTGGTCATGGTAACATAATAGAGTGGAAGTTTTTTCATCTCAAATTCAGGAAAATCGTCCTGTGAAAGTGCCTGAGTGAGTTGTCTCCCTCTATCAGTTCTAAAATTGAAATAGATTACCACATCTTTTTCATTTAGTCTGGCAACAGGATTTCCGTCACTATTTCTAAGTACTATTGGCTCAATGAATTCGTCGCTGATATCATTATCATAACTTTCCTGAATAGTGGCAACTATATCTGTACTTTGCTTTCCTTCTCCATTCACAATGAGATCGTAGGCTTTCTTCACACGTTCCCATCTTTTATCACGATCCATTGCATAATATCTCCCAATTACTGAAGCCAATTCTGAATTGGTCTCTTTTAAATGAGGGAGAAGATCCTTGATAAAACCTTTACCAGAATGGGGGTCTACATCACGGCCGTCTGTAAATGCGTGAACATATTTCTTCTTTACCCCTAACTTTTCAGCAGCAGAAAGCAAACCTTTTAAATGATTGGTATGTGAATGTACCCCTCCATCACTTACAAGTCCTAAAAAGTGAACCGGCTTATCGTTTTTAACGGCATAACTCAAAGCCTCCTCAAGAACAGGTTCGTCCTTTAGTGTGTCTTTTTCCACCGCCATATTTATCTTAACCAGGTCCTGGTATACAATTCTCCCAGCTCCAAGGTTCATGTGGCCAACTTCACTGTTTCCCATCTGGCCCTTGGGTAGACCCACATCCAAACCATCTGTTCTCAGGCTAGCATGAGGAAATTTACCTGGCAGGGAATCCATAAATGGTGTTTTTGCTTTGGCGACAGCTGAAACTTCTTCATTCTGAGTAATTCCCCAGCCATCTAAAATCATTAATAGAACCTTCTTATTCATGGGCTTAAATACTTTGGGGGTTAAAGATAAAAACATTTAAAACTAATCTTCGAACGCAGCGGTATAATGTTTTATTAAAAGTGTGGAAATTAGATTTCCTTAGATAAAGTGATTAAAAATTTCAACAGGTAAGAATTTAAAATTTAATGATTTTCCACAACATTATTTATAATCATGGTTAAGATATTATTGGTCCAGTAGATTGAAAATCGCTCAAATTTTAACATAAATATTTTATTGGGATAAAATAATCATATAAATCATTCGTTATTCTAGAGCAATTTGAGTTTGCTTTAAGCTGCTTATTTTTAGCTATCTAAGCGTACAATTGTTAAAATTCAAGTTTTGATCAATTTCCTTCTAATTTTTTGTATGTTGGCAGGACTTTTGGTTTCTTTTAACAGAACTATAGAAAACAGATATTATATGAAGTACAGAATTCTTAGCGTTGTTGGAGTATTAATTTTCTCATTCGCCTTTAGTAGTACCGCTGAAATCAACAATACTAAAGATTCCGAAATTACCCCGAAAGAATCCACTAATTTAGAAATAACAAAAACCTTTGAAGAAAAGGTTGCTGATCTATATAAAACTTTCACTTTGTATAATGCCAGCATGCCTGAAATTTCTGTATTTGAAAAGGCTATTACTGGTTACAAAAAACTAGATGAAGCTGGAAGGGTAGCAAATCCATTACTAACGGTGATCGATTTTAATTTATCTTCTAAGAAAAAGAGAATGTGGATCCTCAATATGGATACTAAAAAAGTAGTTTTCAATACTTATGTAGCCCATGGCAGAAATACTGGTGGGGAATTCGCCAAGAATTTCTCGAATAAGGTGAATTCACATCAAAGTTCCCTTGGTTTCTATGTTACTGGCGAAACTTACTTCGGAAAAAATGGTCTTTCTCTTTTTATAGACGGTATGGAAGAGGATTTTAATTCGAAGGCCCGTGAGCGTTACGTGGTGATTCATGGAGCAGACTACGCAGAACCAGAATTCATTCAAAGAGTTGGAAGATTAGGAAGAAGCTACGGTTGTCCTGCTGTACCGAATAAAATCGCAAAAAATCTAATTCATAAGATAAAAGGGAAATCGGTTGTATTTATACACAAGAGTAACGAAGATTACCTTCAGAAATCAGACTTTATTAACGCTTAATCAGGCCTTGGGTTTCAATAAATCCCAGGTTTTCTGATCTAAATTATAGATATCATCAACAAATTTGATGGTATCTTTTTTTGATAGGCAGTCCAATAAAAGTGATGAACCTTCACCTTTTGTTTCACAGGAATTTGTGTGGTTTTACCCGATTTAAGAATGTCTTCGATCTTCTCTTCATCGTATTTTTCCTGATCACTTATAAGATACTTTGCAAGTCCAAGGGCATCCTGTACACGAACACAACCCGAACTTTGTGCCCTGGCATTTTTTTCAAATAAACTTTTTGATGGCGTATCATGTAGATAAATCAAATATTCGTTTGGATAAATAATCTTTACAATACCCAGCGGATTTGTAGGTCCTGCGGGTTGTCTATAAGTATAACTTCTGGCTTTTGTAGAATTAAAGTTAACAGATGCTGGATCTACAGCATTACCTTCCTTATTAAATATTTCAATATTCTTTTTCTGAAAATAACCTATATCTTTCTGAGCCCCGGGAATTACATCATTTTTCTTGATGGTAGGGGGGATAGTCCAGGTAGGATTGTAAATAATATATCCTATTTCGTCTGAAAAAACTGGCGTTTTTCTAACTTCAGTTCCCACCATGATTTTGTGAGTTCTAACAGTATCTTCCGCTTTAACAACACTTAATTGGAAGTCGGGAATATTTACTATTATGTAATGATCTCCCAGGTTTCTGGGAAGCCATCTCCATCTTTCCAGATTAACCAGAATTTGGTGGTAACGGTCTTTTCTGGTTAGGTTTAAATTTGAAATGGTAGTATTGCCCAACAATGCATCAACCTGTAGATCGTGTTCAAGCTGAAATTCTTTTACCGCATTTTGAAGCTCGTCATTATAGGTAGTATTTGTTGAATCTATTATACCTTTATAATAGCCAAGTTCTGCGAGCCTTTTGGTGACCGATACTAATCTATCATTTTTATCACCCGGTCTTATAAGTCTTCCCGAATTTATTTTAGTGGGAGACTTTTCTTCGATTCCAGCTTTTTTGAATTTCTTCAGCGCAGATTTCAGCTGATAGTATACAATATGATCAGGCTTCAAAGTATCCAGGCTTTCCTGAATATTGCCACTGGAAATTGCATCCTTTAGTAAAGAAATTGCATCAACTTTATTGATGTTAGTACCCCAGATTTCATGAACTTCAGTTGGTTTTATTTTTCCTGTAGCCAGATCTTTCGATAGACGCAAATATGAATCTGTTAGCAGAATTTCGAGTAGATTATTTTCTTCTTCTGAATTCTCATTAAGCGATCTAAATAATTTTTGAAGCTGATCTCCATGGTAATCTTCGAAGAACAGTCCTTCATCTTCAATATTTTCAACAATTCTGAAAAGATTTTCTCTTAATGCCCGGTCGTTCCAAACAGGTTCAAAATCTCGCGATTCATAAAAGCTAGACACTTCCTTTGAATAATTTAGATCCTTAACTTCGGGAGCAGGGTCGTCAAAGAAATCTTCAATGCTATTATCATCGGTAAGAGTAGTAATTTCTTCAATGTTATTCCGCTCCTCAATACCTGGTTGCTCTTCATTATTTTTACATGCTGAAAAAAGTAGGAATAAGGCAAACGCGAATTTTAAAAGTGGACTTCGCATAAAAAAGATTTGGCAAAGATGTCCGGGCCTTTTCAAGCTCGAACATCTTGGTAAGATTTATGCAAATCAAACTGGACTTCAGCAAAAGGGCAAAGCGGTTCTATCTTAAATCCATGCTTTCGGGCATACAGAACGCTTTCTTTGATAAGGCTAGACCCAATTCCCTGATTTTCCATTTCACGTTTTACTTCAGTATGATCTATAGTGAGAATATCATCCTCACTCCTGTTATAGGTCAATTCAGCAACAAGTCCGTTCTCATTCTCTATATAGAACATGCCACGACTATTATTTTCTCTGTGTTTAATTTCCATACCTATTTTTTATAAATACCATCAACAATACCGTAATCCATAGATTCTTCGGCATCCATCCAGTAATCACGATTAAAGTCTTTAAGTACTTTGTCTACACTCTGGCCACAGTTTTCAGCAAGGATCTCAGCGCTCAAGTGTTTGGTCTTTAAGATCTCATTTGCGGCAATTTCGATATTAGAAGCCTGTCCTCTTGCACCTCCACTTGGTTGGTGAATCATCACTTTAGCATGTGGCTGGATAAATCTTCTTCCTTTTTTTCCTGCGGAAAGAAGGATAGATCCCATTGAAGCAGCTAAACCAGTACAAATGGTTGAAACTGGAGACTTCAGGCTCATTATGGTATCATAAATAGCAAATCCATCGGTTACATAGCCACCCGGACTATTAATAAAAAGTTCAATTTCACCTTCTCCTTCAAGATCCAGATATTCTAACCTGTCTATTACATATTTGGCAGTTTTATCACTCACTTGCCCCCACATATAAATCTTTCTTTTCTCTAATAATTTATTATCAATTAAATCCTGAATCTTTCCGGTTTTATTTTTCATGAAATCCATTTATGCTTATTTATCTAGTTCTAGTTTAGCTAAAAATATGACTATTTTAGCAGAAAACAGAATCATGGAACTGGCATTTAACAAGATTTTAAAAGAAGATTTTGCACTGGTTTTACCTTATTTGAAGAAGCTGCATGCTCAGCCGCCTGAGGATGAATTATTAAAGGAGCGATTGCTGGAAATGTTTGATCAAAATTATGAATGTTTTGGGATTTATAAAGGTGATAAGCAGATTGGCGTTTTTGGCTTATGGTTTATGACAAGACATTATGCCGGTAAGGCGTGTGAAGCTGATCATATTTATATTGATGATGAATTGCAGGGGAAAGGAGTGGGGAAGAAATTATTCGAATTTATTCATCAGTATGCAGCTTCAAAAGGCTGTGAAACAATGGAATTAAATAGTTATGTGGAGAATTTTGGATCACATAAATTTTATATGAATCTTGGATATATAATCCGGGGATATCATTTTTTAAAAAAGCTGTAAAAAATTTTGGTTTTTGGAAATGTTTCAAGCTATATTTGCAGCCATAGGCGGGAGTAGCTCAGTTGGTAGAGC
>CAXGBX010000176.1:0-5276 GCA_964008195.1 uncultured Flavobacteriaceae bacterium | reverse complement strand
GAAGAAAACATCCCCTGGATATGCTTCACGTCCCGGTGGACGACGAAGTAAAAGGGAAACCTCACGATACGCAACCGCCTGCTTGGAAAGATCATCATAAACGATCAAAGCCGGACGACCTGTATCTCTAAAATATTCACCAATCGCTGCACCTGCAAAGGGAGCATAAACCTGCATTGGAGCAGGATCTGATGCGTTTGCAGCAACAATTGTAGTATAAGCTAAAGCTCCTTTATCTTCAAGTGTCTTGGCGATCGCCGCAACGGTAGAAGCTTTCTGCCCGATAGCTACATATATACAATATACCGGTTCACCGGCATCATAAAATTCTTTCTGGTTAAGGATAGTATCAATAGCAACCACAGTCTTACCTGTTTGACGGTCACCAATAATAAGCTCACGCTGCCCTCTACCTACAGGTACCATCGCATCTATAGATTTAATTCCTGTTTGAAGTGGTTCGGTTACCGGCTGACGATAGATTACCCCGGGAGCTTTACGCTCTAATGGCATTTCAAAAGTCTCACCTTCAATTGCACCTTTACCGTCAATTGGAGCTCCTAAGGTATCAACCACACGACCAACAATTCCTTCTCCAACATTGATAGAAGCGATACGTTGAGTCCTTTTCACAGTAGAACCTTCTTTGATCCCTTTTGCAGGACCTAAAAGTACTACCCCAATATTGTCTTCTTCAAGGTTAAGAACAATCCCTTCCAGACCGCTTTCAAACTGAACTAATTCCCCGTACTGAGCATTAGCCAATCCGTAAATGTTAGCAATACCGTCACCTACGGTTAGAACGGTACCTACTTCGTCTAAAGAGGCCTTGGATTCAAAACCTGATAATTGTTGTTTTAATATTGCTGATACTTCAGCAGGATTTACTTCTGCCATAATTATTCAAGATAAAATGGCACGCCATCAGCGTACCGGTTTTAATTAAATTTTTGAAACGTATGTGTTATCTTTTAATTCCCTTTCCAGTCTTCTAAGATTTCGGGAAACACTTGCATCATACTGCAAATCTCCTACTCTTAGAATAAAACCACCAATGATGCTATCATCAACAATGTTTTTTAAACTGGCTTCAGAACCTGTTAACTCTTTCACTTTAGCGTGAATAATAGTTTCAAGTTCTTTATCTAGAGGTACCGCAGTTGTAACAAAAGCCTGCCGTACATTGTTCATTTCATTAAAAAGATTGATATACTGTTTTGCCACAAGATGTAAAATAGAAATTCTTCCATTTTCCAGCAGAATATCAATTGCCCCTTTAGTCACTGCATTAAGATCCTTGAAAATTTCAAGGAGCGCACTTTTCTTAATACCCTCTTTTACAACAGGACTGGTAAGCATATTTTCAAGATCTTTACTGTTTTGTACAGTCTTAGAAATTGAAATCATATCTTCATTTACAGCTTCCGCTGCATTTTTATCCTTAGCTAAAGAAAGGATCGCCTTGGCATATCGTTGGGCAGCTCTGGTTCCTCTCATAACTTAGTTTAGCTTAGCATCACCGATCATCTTTTCGATCATCTGGTGTTGTTCATTCTTGCTTGAAAGTTCTTTGCGAACAATCTTTTCAGCTATTTCTACTGAAAGCTCCGCTACATGGTTTTTCAATTCAGCCATAGCAGATTTTTTTTCAAGCTCGATACTTCTTTTGGCATCTACGACAATCTTATCTGCTTTCGCTTTAGCTTCTTCTGAAGCATCTGCGATCACCTTTTCTTTCAGCTCTCGCGCTTCTTTAAGAATTGCATCCCTTTCAGCACGCGCTTCTTTTAAAAGCTGCTCATTGTCAGACTTTAGATTTTGCATTTCCTTACGGGCGTTTTCAGCTGAAGCCAATGCATCGTTAATAGACTGCTCCCTGTTTCTTACAGAAGTAAGAATAGGTTTCCAGGCGAACTTCGCCATAAGGAAAAGCAATATTATAAATACAACGGTTTGCCAGAAAAACAAGCCAATTTCAGGAGTAATTAAATCCATAATTCTTTATATAATATTTAATCTTCTAATCTTTAATTAAATCTGTTCGCAACCAACCGTTGCGAACAGATTTTGTAATCTTAAGAACTAAGCTGGTACTGTAAGTACCCCTAGTAATGCAGCAACAACTCCGAAAAGGGCAACACCCTCTACAAGAGCAGCGGCGATAATCATGGCAGTCTGGATTTTTCCAGAAGCTTCTGGCTGACGAGCCATAGCATCCATGGCCGAACCACCAATTTTACCAACACCGATAGCGGCTCCAACAACTGCAAGACCAGCTCCTAAAGCTGCAAGTCCAATGTGTAAATACTCCATAGTAATAGATTTAAAAAAATTAAAATTAATGATGTTCATGTTCCTCAACTGCCATCCCGATAAACAGGGCAGACAGCATCGTAAAAATAAACGCTTGTAGGAATGCTACTAACAATTCCAGTACTGTTATAAATAAGGCAAACGGAACCGAAACCCCGGCGATGCCCGCATTTTCTAAAATAAATATCAATCCAATTAAACTCAGGATGATAATGTGACCCGCTGTAATGTTCGCAAATAAACGAATCATAAGCGCGATAGGTTTAATGAAAATACCCAAACCTTCTACTACAGCCAGAATTGGCTTTACAAAGGTTGGAATCCCTGGCATCCAGAATGTGTGTTTCCAATAAGCTTTATTTCCATTGAAAACGATCATAGCCAAAGTGAATAAACCTAAAGAAACGGTCACCGCGATATTACCGGTAACGTTTGCTGCTCCAGGTAACAGTCCCATTAAGTTTGTGATCCAGATAAAAAAGAATACGGTAAGAAGGAACGGCATGAATTTCATGTACTTCTTCTCCCCAATCTGTGGAAGTGCTATATCATCTCTAACAAAAAGTACTAAGGTTTCAAGAGCATTATTAAATCCTTTTGGTGCGTGTTCGTTCTTTTTATGATGTCTGGCAAGACTGGTAAAGAACAAAAGCATAAGAATAACCGTAAGCAACATCGCTGCCACGTTTTTAGTAATAGAAAAATCCCACGGTTTAGAAGCATTTAGAGGATGATGTTCAGCATCAAACTCTACAACATCTGCCCCGGCATCCAGCTTATAAATATCTTCATGTAGATTCACGAAACGCATTCCATCTTTCTCAACCACATGGTGCCCTTCTGTGTCATGATGAAATTCACTAGACATAAAAGTTACAAAACCTGAATCTGTATAAAGTATCACCGGTAATGGCAGGGTAACCGAGCTATCTCCCTCACCAAAAAAGTGCCATCCGTGAGAATCCCCAATATGGTGCAGGATCATCTCTGTGGCGTTAAATTCCTTCTCAGCCTCCATAAGCGTCATATCTTCCTGCTCCTGAGCGAAAGAAAATAATGGAGAAATAGTAAATGCTAATGCAAAGTACAAGCTAATCACTAAAGATTTCCGTGCGGTCATAGTACCTGTTCTACTTAAAATTATGGGCTCTAAATTTCCGTGCAAAGGTATACTTTTAATTTTTATCTGAAAGCCCCCTGTATATTTTTTTAGTTGTTTTAGCAATTTTGAATAATTTACTAAGAGACAGCATCTTATTGATTATTAATAAGCTTCACTGCGTATATGGTTTCAAAAATGAGAAACAGAAAATATGGAATAAAAAATGCGATCATATCCTGAAAGGGATTCGGCGAGTTATTCAGCATCATAGGTAACAAAAAAAGCACTGCCGCCAGCATTTTTGAAAGACTACAGGCCATAAAGGCAAAACCTGTCTTATCACTAAAAGATCCTTTTACAAAAACAAGAAAGAGATAAATTAAAAATGTAGCCAGTATATGAAAAGAATAGACTGCTAGCGTAGAATAATAAAAATCTGTTTCTAACAGATAATTTACTATGGCAAATTGAATGACAAACAGGATAATAGAAAAAGGAAGGAAAACTTTGAGAAATGAAATAATTTTGGCTTGCATTTATTCGTCCTTATCCAAATTTTTAACCGAGCGATATACCTGATATAAGGCTATAAAAACCCCCAACAATGACAGTGAAATTGTGTATACTGAAAATTTATTCGGAAATTTTTCATCAAGCCAGATCCCAAGAAAAACTCCTGCAGCGATAATAATGCCCATTTGAAAGGCAATATTCATCAAACTAAGATATTTATTACGCTGATCTTTTTTCATTCTCTTTTTTCAATGGCTTTACTCCTCCGTTCATCTCACAGGTAGCGTTAAACACTGCACCCGGCTCTACGGCGAGCTTGCCTACAATAACTTCTCCTTCAATTTTTGCCTGAGCCCTCAACGTAAGAGTTCCCTTAACAAATAATTTTCCATTAAAACTGCCCTCAATATCGGCGTTCTCACATTCCAAAGTGCCATTGATCAAACCTCCTTCACTTATTACCACTTTTCCCGGAGTTTTTAAGCTACCTTCCAGAGTTCCTTCAATTCTAAAACAGCCTTTTCCTGAAATTTCTCCTGTTATGAGAGTGCCAGCAGCTATTCTATTTTGTTCGTTTTGATTGTTGGAGGTTTTGTTCTTTTTTGTTTCAGAAAACATAGATCGTAGGGATTAATTGTTATCAAGAAAATTTCTTAAATTTTTCTTAATTTGTACAATTCTATAATTTTCTGCTGACATGACAAAAGCTTCTCTGTCTATTTTAAAGTTTTTATTCTCCCGTAATAGTTCCATAAATCCTAAAGCTCTGGATTTAGAACTTATTCCATGAACTACTATAAAATTTCGATCAATATCGTAAACATCCCGGGAGACATTTAGTTTTTTGTAGTCTAATTCTGAAATTGCCTTATCGATACTGCTTTTGAGTTCGTTTGCTTCAATATCATTTTCACTATTTACAGGATAGATAAGCTTAAAATTAGTTTGCAGACTATCTGAAGTAAATTCTAATGCTTTTAATTCTGAAATTGAATTATTGAGAATAGCCTGGGCGGTTTGGCCCTCACTGGTCTGGGGATAAGTTAAAGCTACGTAATTCAATGCCTGTTCATAAGCGTCTACTCCCAGAATTCTGGCCGTAGCACGAGCCTTTAAAAGTTCAAATTTTGGAACTATGGGATCACCGGTAAATTGAGAGATGTTCTCGTTTGCCTGTGCAATTACCTGCTCATATTCCTGCTCTTCATATTTCCGGAACAGTTCATTATAAACCATATCTGGACTATTCTCATCTACCTGGAGACTCTCTGGATTACGGATAAACGCGGCATACCGGGAATCTGAATAATTCTGTAGGATATCATTTTTAACAGCCTCCCGTTCCCTC
>CAXGBX010000175.1:0-5278 GCA_964008195.1 uncultured Flavobacteriaceae bacterium | reverse complement strand
AATTTTTCTTTCACTTTCACGATTCCATTTTCATAATCTTCAAATACAATTTCTGAAGTTGGATCAAAATTCAATTTGGTTTCTTCCAGTTGAATTACTTTTTGAGAATAGGTGGTGAGCGCCCATCCTGCTATTAGAATTAGTGTTAAAATTCTTTTCATGATTTAAGTTTTTAATTGATGAATATTTTTAAATGTAACTCGAAAGTAACACCTAAGTATCTGTTTGAGAAATACTTAAGTAGCACGACTTTGTTATTTTCTACTTTTAATATGCTTGTCTAACTCCTTAAGTAACAATGAAGTGTCTTTAATTTCAACCTGGCTCCTATGGATGGATATGGAACCATTTTTTTTTAATTGTTGAAGGTGTCTGTTTACTACCGCGCGCGTAGAACCAATTAAGTGAGCTAACTCTTTATTGGGCAAATCATTGATAAGCTTCAGTTGGTTTGATTTTTTATCAAAATTATTCAGTAATAATTTTAATAAACGGGTAGCTATATTGGCAAAAATTAGTTGAGATACATTTTCTTCCAGTGTTCTCATCATCTTGGCAGAATAGGACAAAAAGTGCTTGTAGTATAGTGGGTTTCTGTTAAGCCAGGCTCTTAATTGATCCATGGGTATAGCCAGTACCTTAATAGTATCTAAACATTCATAGTATACCTGGTGTTTGATTCCATCAAAAAGGCAGAACAAATCGAAAGCATCTCCGTTTTTTAATAAAAACAAAGTGTGTTCTTTATGGCTGGAACTATCAATATTATACATTTTCAATCTTCCTGAAGAAATAATATAAAAATGGAAAAGAAACTTCTGATGGTTTATAATACAGGTATTCTTTTTCCATTTTTCTTCATGGAAATGCGTTAATAGATCCAACCACTCTTTTTTATTAAGATTAGAAAAAAGCTCGCAACGAGAAAGGGTGGTTTCGTATTTGGAGAATAACTGCTGGGAAGAACTCAAATTACCGGATTTAAATTAATAAAATTCCGGGGGTCTTTCAAGAGGTCCTTTTTTCAGAAATTGAAAGGGGAAATCAAAAAAATTACCGATGATAAATTTACAACTTTTTTAAATGACAGATGGATTTTTGCAGGCTTATAAACTGCAATAATTTTTTGAGTAATGCTTAAAATGGCTTATTTTTGCAAAATTGCGAACCTAAAAAAATCTATGGCGTCAGAAACATTCGGTATTGAAAAGAAGAAGGTAGACAAGGAATTATACGACTACCAGCAAAAAGATATAGATAAAATATTCGGGGTGATTGAAGAACATCCGGAAAACTATAATCTTCTGTATCAGTTACCTACCGGTGGTGGAAAAACGGTGATATTCTCTCAAATGACCAGGGAGTATATCCAAAGAACCAATAAGAAAGTACTTATCCTAACGCATAGAATAGAGTTGTGTAAGCAAACCTCTAAAATGCTTACGGGATTTGGTGTTCGCAATAAAATTATCAACAGTAAAGTAAAAGAATTACCAGATCAAGATGATTATATGTGTTTTGTAGCCATGGTGGAAACACTTAATAATCGACTGAATGATGAAAAACTGGAAATTCAGGATATAGGATTGGTGATTATTGATGAGGCACACTATAATTCATTCAGAAAACTATTTAAATTCTTTGAGAAGTGTTTTATTCTTGGGGTAACCGCAACCCCATTGAGTTCTAATATTAAGCTTCCCATGAAGGATAATTATAGAGAGCTTATTGTGGGCGATTCTATTTCTTCCCTTATTGAAAAAGGATTTCTGGCCCGTGCGAATATTCATAGTTACAATGTAGGTTTAACCAACCTGAAAGTCGGTATGAATGGTGATTATACGGTAAAATCTTCTGAAGAACTGTATTCTAATTATAGTATGCAGGAGAAACTGTTGACCGCTTATTATGAGAGATCTAAAGGAAAGAAAACACTGATCTTTAACAATGGTATTAATACTTCGGTAGAAGTTTACTACACTTTTAAAAATGCAGGTTTACCCATCAGGCACCTTGACAATACTACCAGTAAACAGGATCGTAAAGATATTTTAAAATGGTTTAAGCATACTCCAGATGCAATTGTGACCTCGGTAAGTATTCTTACTACAGGTTTTGATGAGCCTACTGTCGAGACGATCATTTTAAACCGTGCTACCAAATCGCTTACACTATATTTTCAGATGATTGGGCGTGGGTCCCGTGTTTTGAAAAATAAAGAAGAATTTAATGTGATAGACCTTGGTAATAATATGGTAAGGTTTGGACATTGGAGCACTCCGGTAGATTGGAAGCAAATATTCAGATCTCCTGATTTTTACTTTGAAAATTTGTTGAGTGATGAGGATATTGAAAGAGATTTTCAATACGAAATGCCGCCGGAGATTCGGGAGCAATTCTCAAAAACTGACGATGTTACTTTCAATATTGAAGAGGCCTATGATAAAGTGATCCAAAAAGGACTAAAGTCTAAGGCAGTACTAGAGTGGTCTATGGAACAGCACGTGGCCATGTGTGTAGAAAACAGTGAAGATGTATTTGATGCCAGGATCCTTGCCAAAGAACTTAAAGATGATATTTCATCGCGCATCAAGCAATACTCTTACTGTATAAGTAAAAGCACCAAGAATTATCGCGATTGGTTGGAAGAAGACTATTCTCGGAAATTGAGAATGCAGATAAACAAGGAATTTTAATTATCATCCTTACCGCCAAATAAGCGTTTGAAGAAACCTTTCTTTTTCTTCTTATCATCCTGTTGCTCGTTTCTTTTTTCATTGGAACTTTTATCTTTTTTACCGGAAAAAAGCCGTTCAAAAAAGTTATCCCGTTCCTGCGGTGGGCATTCCATTAATTCAGCCAGTTCTGGTGAAAGTGGTTCAAACCGCGCATTGGTGATATTATTGAATTCTGGATCATCGTTCATTTTCTGCATTAATTTTGCAAAAATGGGCAAAGCAGAATTCGCTCCCTGACCAATGGCTGTATTCCTGAATCCAATTCTATGATCATCAGCACCCACCCAGGTTACTGAAACCAATTTCGGCGTAATTCCCACAAACCATCCGTCCTTATTATTTTGGGTAGTTCCGGTTTTTCCGGCGATATCATTTTGCAGTCCATATTTATACCTTAATCGGGTAGCTGTACCTTCATTTACTGTGGCCTGCATCATATTAAGCATGATTTTCCGCGTATTTTCAGAAAAAGCCCTGGTCTTTGAAACTTCAGGTTTAAATTCTGCCAGTAAATTTCCGTTTCCGTCTTCTATTCTTGTAATATAATATGGCTTGGAATAGTGCCCGTTATTTACAAAACTCGTATAAGCAGAAGTCAATTCACCTAAATTTAAAGATGCAGTACCAAGGGCAATTGAAGGAACCTGTGGAAGATCAGATTTTATACCCATTTCCTGTGCCTGATTTATAACATTATCAATTCCGGTTTCCATGAGTACTTTTACTGCAATAGTATTCATAGATTGACTTAATGCCGTTTTCAGGTTATAATTCATATTCGGGTCATCACCTTCAGAAGAAGAATTGGAAGGTGTCCAGCCATCTTCATAGGTTACTTCCCTAACCGAGAAATAGGAGCAGGGATCTATGCCGCTTTCCAATGCAGCAGTATAAACGAAAGGTTTAAAGGTAGAACCAACCTGTCGTTTACTTTGTGAAACATGATCATATTTAAAAAACCTGAAATCTACACCACCAACCCAGGCTCTTACCGCACCATTTTCAGGACTTACCGCCAGGAAACCCGAATTGAGAAATTTCAGGTAATGGGAAATACTATCTATCGTACTAATGTTTTTTGTTTCGGTTCCATTATACTGAAAAAGTTCTGTTGGTCGGGTTCGTTCTAATTTTTCAAAGATTTCGCTATCGCTTGCACCTTCTTTTTTCAGGTTTTGATATCGCTCAGTTTTCCTGATCACATCATTTAATATGCTTTTATTTTTATTCCAGGGTGCCGAATTTCCGTAAGATTTTTCATGTTCTTTTTGTAATTCAGCCATATGCTCTCTCATAGCTTCTTCGGCCAGTTGCTGCATTTTATAATTCAGCGTGGTATGTACGATGAGACCGTCCCGGTAAATGTTATATTTCTGTCCGTCTTTATTTTTAAGAGTGTCCAGGATTTTGCTAACATCTTTTCTTATTTGTTCTCTGAAATAAGGTGCTACACCTTTATTATTACTATAATTCTTATAATCCAGGATCAATGGTTGCATTTTAGCATTTTCAGCTTCCTCCTGAGTCAGGTAATTGTATTTCGCCATCTGTACCAAGACCACATCCCGTCTCAACCGACTGCGTTCAGGAAAAATTCTTGGATTGTAATAATGACTGGCCTTTAGCATTCCAACCAAAACAGCCGCCTCTTCAAGGCTTAATTCTGAAGTATGTTTATTGAAGAATTTCAGGGAGGCACTTTCAATTCCATAAGTATTATCGCTGAATGGGACTGTATTGAAATAAAGCTGAATAATTTCCTTTTTGGAATAGATATCTTCCAGCCTTTTGGCAATAACCGCTTCCTGCATTTTGTTGATCACGATCCCGAACATGCCAAAATCACGACGTCCATAAATATTTTTTGCCAGCTGAAGCGTAATGGTGCTTCCTCCGCCTGCAGATTCGTCCTGAAGTAAAATAGACTTAAAGAACACGCGCAATAAACTACGGTTATCAATGCCGTCATGTTCATAAAATCGAACGTCTTCAGTAGCAATTAGCGCTTCAATAAGGTAGGGTGGGAGTTGTTCAAAACCTATGGGTTGCCTGTCGAAAATATAGAATTTCCCTATTAAGTCCCTGTTAGAAGCTAATACCTGCGTAGCTTTATTTTGTTTAAGCTCGGTAAGTTCCTGAGTACTCGGTATCTTTCCCCACATTCCGAAATAAATACTTCCAAAGAAAAGTAAGAAAAGGGCAATTAAGCTGGTTAATATTACTAATGCCCATTTAAGTTTGGGATGCTTCTTAAACTTTACTAACATTTTCTGAATATAAAATCTACAAATAAACAAATGTTTCAACCAGAAGCTCTGATTTTAAGCAAAATTTAATGTTTTCAATTAAAAAATAAAAGCCGGTAAAATTTAATTACCGGCAAGGTTAAAGTGATGCTTTAAAGAATAGACTTAATAATTTTAAAAATATGTAGTCAACTACTTTTTAAAAATCGTCTGATAAAGTTTAGACCTAATCTTGTCCAAGAAATTTTTTGATTGATAAAAGATTAAGCATAATTTCTGCAACGAATATTATAA
>CAXGBX010000174.1:0-5288 GCA_964008195.1 uncultured Flavobacteriaceae bacterium | reverse complement strand
GATTCAGAAGAATCTGATTATAATTATATTTATAAGGAAAAGCCTGAGAAAGACTAAATTCTTTGTCTTACCGCTTCATAAAGGAATGCTCCACAGGCTACTGAGACGTTAAGTGATGCAATACTTCCGAGCATTGGAAGTTTGGCTCGATAATCTGCCGATTTTAATATTGAATTTGAAATTCCTTTAGCTTCATCACCCATGATAATAGCGCTTGGTTGTTTAAGGTCTATATCATAAATTACATCATCAGTTTTCTCAGTAGCTGCAATTATTTTTATATCATAGGTCTGAAGATGGAAGAGCGCATCTTTTATATGATTTACCTTACAAATAGGAATGTTAAACACAGCCCCTGCAGATGTTTTCACGGTATCGGCATTAATGGGGGCTGAACCTTTCTCCTGAATTATTATTCCGGTAACACCACAACATTCTGCTGTTCTAATAATGGCACCAAAATTTCTAACGTCGGTGATACCATCCAGCAAAATGAATAATGGGGGAGTGGAAGAATTTTGCGAATCTTCTACCAGCTTTTCGAGGTTCACAAAACTAATGGGAGAAATATTTGCGACCACACCCTGATGATTTCCTTTACTTAGTTTATTCAATTTTTCTACAGGAACATATGAAATATTATAGTTCCCCTCTTTTAAATGTCTATTTAATTCCTGAAATAAGGGTCCCGACAGTCCTTTTTGAATGAATACTTTCTCAATGTCTTTATTGCTTTCAATAGCTTCTATAACTGTTCTTATCCCAAATATTCTTGTAGTCTCTTCCATAGGGCAAAGGTAAGTGTAATTTACAAATGAAAAATGCAAAAAACAGTCCTAAATAGTACTACGGCTGAAGAGTTGCAAATTTTTTCTATAATGAGTAATAAAACTCTACTACCTTAAGAAGATCTTCGGGTGTTTCTATATGAATATTCCTAGATTTCATATAATCCTCAAGCTCTTTACGTTTGTCACTAAAAGTTTTGGCTACGGTTTTATTTTTCAATTTAACCTCTTCATACTTTCCATTCTTTTGAAGTACATAGTAGTTGGTCTTTAAGTCGTACTCAGCATTTTTAGTGTTTTGGTTACTAGACTGCCATCCATTTGCATTGGGATCGTTTAGTTCTTTCTCAAACTCCACAATAACTTTTCTTGAGGGAGCTTTCACAATGCGGTAGTACTTTGTTTCGTCTTTATCTTTTTCAAATTCAGAACCTTTGATTTTAGTAAAAAGATAGTCCCCGTCTTCACCTTTTAAAATGAAACCTTTGAATTGTGTATCAAGTAATTTCATAGCCTTATCTGAACCTGCCGTTTTATAAACAAGGTTATTACCGTGAATATCGTAGTTCATTTTTTGAGGTCTGGAAGTATTTCCATTTTCATAAATTCCATAACCTACATACCATTCATCTGTTAAAAACGAATGTGTTTTAGAATCCCCCCGCATAATTTTAAATCCATCAGCCATATTACCGGAATTAACAGGGTTTTGAGAGAGGGAAATGCAAGGGATTAGTAGTAATAAAGTATATAATAGAAATCTCATTTCATTGAATTTGAATTATACTAATATAAAAAAACCTGCTCAATCTGAGCAGGTTTTTAAGTTCAATAATCAAGCCATTTTAGATTTATCCTCCAAAAATCCACAGTACTGTGTTTAGTGCATCTTCACCTTGCATACTAACAGCAGCGTTATAGTTTTCTTCGTTTACAGATCCTGCGGTAGCCGGATATGCTTGTCTGTCTGGAATTGCAGTAGCGTTACTAAGAAGTTCGTCTGGTGCGGTAAGTTCTTTTTCGTAACCCATTGCTTCCAATCTTCTCCATTCGGCCCATGCTTCATATCCTTGAAGGTAAAGCGCTACCCACTTTTCATAACCAATATCTTGAGGACCAGTATATGGGTTTGCATTTACATATGCATCGGCCTCTTCTTCTGAAACATTCCACTGCATCATAGAAGCCTTAACAGCCATTTCGTAAAGCATTTCTGCATCTTCATCGGTCCATCCAAGATGTGCAGCCTCAGCTCTCGAAAACAAAACTTGAGCGTAAGTGTAAATATAAGCCGGAGCCTCCTGTGAGTAAATTACATCTTCAGTAATAAAAGAATAATCGTCAGTAGCTGAGTTGGATTCTCCATAAGGAGCACCTACAAATTTACCCTGTGCGGTACCTGCAGGTTCAGCCATTTCAGCTAATCGTGGATCTTCTGGGCTGTCAGCCGATTCGCTTCCTACTAGAGCATTAACGTAAACATCACTAACTAGATAGTCTCTACGAAAGCTAGGTGCCAAGAAACGATCTTCCCATGGGTTGTCGTTATTTTCATCAGCTAAAAAATTATAGAATAAATTTTCACTATTAGAAGAAATAGCATTGCCGAGGGCTTCATTGAATTTTTCAGCTCCCAAAGTTGGATTTGCAACCGATAACCTCAAAGCCATTACCATTTTTAAAGTCTGGCCAAAAGTTTCCCATCTATCCATATTTCCACCAAATAGATAATCACCATTCGGGCCCTGCCCATCTTCGATCATATTTAGTGCCGTATCCAATTCAGCAAACAATCCATTATAAATTTCCTCTTGAGAATCATATTCCGGGAATTGATTATCCAAGCCTTGTAGTGCTCCAGTATAAGGCAGTGCACCCCAACGAGTTGTCATTGTTTCTAAATAATAGATTCTAAGGATGGTAGCCACTGCAATTTGATTAGCATTAGAAGCATCGCCCTGAGCGGTTGCATCCCTAGTTTCTTCATTAGTGTTTAGGTCAATAACCCTTTGTAGATCGGTTAAAGTTTCATACAAATCTTCCCAGTTCCAGTTCAAGGTCTGGTAACGAGATTCCTCATCATATTGTCCATTCGATAAATACTGGACATATAAATTTGGGGTAGTAGCTGTAAGTAATCCAGACAACTCACCTTCAGCGTTTGCAAGCAAACTGCTTGCTACCGGCTGGTTTGGTTCATTCGGGTTTTGATTAATATCGGCAAAATCAACAGTTTCACAGGCTGAAAAACCTAGAATAGTTACCGTAAAAATCAGTATTAAGTTTATTAATCTTTTCATTTTACAAATTTTTTAAAATGTTATATTAAGGTTTAAACCTACAGTCCTGGTGTTTGGGGATTGACCTCCTTCAGTCCATCCATAACCACCTCCACCAAGGGTTCCGCTATCTTCAATCTCAGAAATGTCAATTCCGTCTATTGCAGTGTAAATCATCCAAAGATTACTTGCAAAAACACCTACATTCAGGGATTTGATTGGAGTGCGATCAAGCACACTAGCTGGAACTTGATAATCTAAACGAGCTTGTCTTAGTTTTACATAAGATGCATCATAAATCCATTCTTCGTGTAGTGCAAAGAGCCTACCATAATAAAGTTGTGGTTCTATAAAATAAGATGCAGCCTCACCGCTTGTTTCATCAACACCAGAAATTAAAACTCCACCGGTATCGGCACCAGCATTAGCTTCAGTAACTACCGTACCGCCAGCCACATCTGTTCCAGTTATGGGATTACGTACTGGGTTCCCCGCAGCATTCGCTCCAACTGTTTGTATGCCCAGCCCTGAATAAGCGTTGAACATTTTAGTAGTTGAAAAAATCTTTCCACCTTTTTGGAAGTCGAAATCCAGTCCTAAGCTAAAGTTTTTGTATTTCATATAAGAAGTACCACCACCAGTAAAGTCTGGAAGAATATTACCTAGATATTGGTTTGCATCGTATCGTGGGTTACCTGTACTTGAAAGAAGTATTTCCCCATTCTCATCTCTACGGTAAGCCCTACCATAAATTGCACCCCATTCCTCACCAACTCTTTCCTGAAGTTGGATTCCCCTCCATGAAGAACTTAAAATATTTACATCAGTTCCAGGGGCAATTGCATCTACAGTTCTGGTTAAAGTGGCAAGGTTCGCTGTCAAGTCCCAAACGAAATCTTCAGTTTGAACTGGAATTACATTTAAAGAAAATTCCCATCCATCAAATGTTTGTTTTCCAGAGTTCACGAGAGATTGAGTAAAACCAGTTGTTGGATCTAATGAAACGCTTGCTGGTAACTCATCATTTACTCTGTTATATCTTGTTACGTCCAGGCCAACCCTGCTGTCGAAAAATCTAGATTCCAGACCAATTTCATATTCCTGAACCACACCACCACGAATGTTACGATTTGGAATTGTTGGTTTTACAGATAATTTACCAAAACTGCCATATGGCTGGTTCACGGTAAATGTCTCATTTGTTGCGAAAGGATCAGGGAAAAATGGTGCTTCCGCGATACTGGCTCGAAGTTTACCAAAAGTAAGTATATTATTATCTGGAAGTACCTTGCTGAAAATAAACGATACAGAACCTCCATAAGTTTCAACCCTGTTATCGTCTTCATTGGCTGTAGACTGCCAGTCAAGTCGGGCAGATCCATCTAAATAAAGTAAATCTCTGAAACCAATTGATGCTTTTGCGAAGGTTGATTTTCTTCCAAACTCTTCTTTATAACTTCTCACAATTGGTCTATCTCTAGATGTGTTCAAGCTGTAGAAACCTTCTGCAGTAAGACCTCCATTTGTAGAAGCAAAGATGCTTTTGTAGTTACTGTCAAAAATTTCAAATCCAACGTTGGCAGTCAGATCAAAATCGTCAGTTAAATCAGTATCATAGTTTAAAATACCAAAAAGTTCATCGGTTCCTTCAATACTTTCGTTTTCGCTGTAAAATGGCTGTCCCAATCCGCCAAAAGCAAAACGATCATTGCTCTCAAAACTGTTGAGTGTTTTTCTTAATTCAACAGAAGCATTTAAATCATCTGTAAATTCATAACTTAAACCAACTCTACCATAAAATGCATTTTTGTCTTGCGGATTTACGTTTTCACTGGTGACGAAATAGGGCATATCCCAGTACAAAGGTTGTGTATTGGTGGCACTATTTAGGTTCCAAGAAACAATTTGACCATTTCTACGGTAGTCTTGTAATCTATCCATATCCAGTTGTCTTTGCCACCACTGGTTAAAGTTAGAGGCGATGTTTCCATATCCATTATCTGGAAAGTTAGAAGTTCGTCTATCCTGATAGTTTACATTTGCAAAACCAGTTAGTTTGTCTGTAATATCCAATGAAGCACTCACAGATCCCTGAACAGTGTTTCTTTCCGAATTTGGAATTACCCCGGTTCTATCAATTTTAGCTATGGAAGCTCTTACAGTATAACCTTCCCCACCTTTTTGGAAAGTCAGGTTGGTGTTGGTAGTTATCCCGGTTTCA
>CAXGBX010000173.1:0-5295 GCA_964008195.1 uncultured Flavobacteriaceae bacterium | reverse complement strand
AACCGTAGAAACCAACGGTAGAATGCTTAATTTCCTTCATCAGGATGGGGAAAAGTTGATTTCAGATTCAGTTAAAATTATAGATTCTGAAATTACCGAACCATGTTATATTGGTGAAAATGTGGAATTGATCAATGCGAAGATTGGCCCGAATGTTTCTATTGGCGATGGTACAAAAGTGGAAAATTCAACAATTAAAAATAGTTTGATCCAGACATTTGCAGAGGTTAAGAATGCAAAATTAGATAACGCCATGATTGGGAATCATGCTAGATTTAATGGAGAGTTCACTCAAATAAGTATTGGTGATTACTCTGTACTGGAATAGAATAGCTTTATGAAAAACCTGTTTATCATTTTGATAATGGCTTTGTTGATACTTCCTGTGAATTCGCAGGAAGTACCGCAGGCTTTTCAGGATGTTAACCAGGATGATCTGGGGAATGTAAGTGACGAATTTCAGGAAAATTTCTTTGAAGCGCTAAAGCAAAAGGGTATTGAGAATTATGAAAAAGCGATCTCAGCTTTGGAAAAATGTCTCGAACTGGATGCTGAAAAGGCGGTTGTTTATTTTGAAATTGGAAAGAACTATCGCGAACTGGAACAATTTGACAAAGCTATTCTGAATTTCAAAAAAGCCAGTGAACTGGAACCTGAGAAGGAATCTATCCTCGTTTATCTTTATCAAACCTATGGAATGACAGAAGATTTTGAAGGCGCCATTTCAATCTTAAAAAAACTGATTCCTATGGAGGAATCTTATAAGCAGGATTTAGCTAATCTCTATCTGCTTAATGAAGATTATGACCAAGCCTTAAAATTACTGGATGATCTTGATACTGAATTGGGAGCTAACTCCTACCGCAATTCATTAAGACGACAAATATATGCCCGAACAAATAATACCGGAGCACAAATAGAAAATCTTCAGCAGGGTATTTCAGATAATCCTGATGTAGAGCAAAATTACCTGAACTTAATTTATATCTACAGTGAAAATGGTGATAATAAAGAGGCTTTTAAAGTCGCTCAGGAGCTTTTAGCGACCAATCCCGGCTCATCTCTGGCTCATCTGGCCTTATATAAGTTTTATCTGGAAAAAGGCGATACAGACGCTGCTGTGACTTCGATGAAAATTGTATTTGAAAGCGAGGAAATAGATACTGAATCAAAATTTAAGGTTTTGAACGATTTCCTGAATTTTGTACAGGAAAATCCTGAGTATGAAGAAGATCTTATAGAAGTAGCCGGAAGACTTTCAGAATGGGAAAATGCTCCAAAGCTTTATGAACAGCTTGGTAGTTATTACCTTAAAAGAAATAATCGGGAAGATGCTTTAAAGTTTTTTGAATTAGGTCTAAAAGAAAATCCAGGGAACTTTGAATTAACAAAGAATACACTTCTTTTGCAGCTGGAATTTCAGAAGTATGAAGCAGCAAAAAATTTAAGTGAAGAAGCTTTAGAAAGATTTCCTTCTCAGCCGATGTTCTACCTTTTTCAATCGGTTGCCCTGAATCAATTATTTGAGTATGAAGCAGCTGAAAAAAGTTCGCTTAATGGTCTGGATTATCTCATAGATGATAATCTTATGGAAATCGATTTTTATTCACAGCTGGCGATAAGCTACCGTGGTATGAAAAATGCAGATAAAGCTGAGGAATATCGCCAGAAGGCGGAAAATTTAAAAAAAGAAATTAACTGATGTTAAAAAGAATAGTTGCCCTAATCCTACTTTCAGTTGTTGTTATTTCCTGTGGTAGCAGAAGGTCCACCGGAAAAATAGCTACGAAGAATGCTGAAGCAGTTTCAGTAATCAAGAAGCATTATACTGCCGAAACTCAATTTAAAACCGCTTCGGGAAAGCTGCGCGCAGTCTATCAAAATGACGAGAGGACACAATCTGTAAACCTAAGTTTCAGGATGGAAAAAGATAAAGCGATTTGGATGAGCGCCAGTATTCTAGGTTTTCCGGTAGCGAAAGCATACATCACCCCAACAAGTGTGAGTTATTATGAAAAAGTAACCCAGACTTATTTCGACGGAGATTTCAGATTGGTTAGTGACTTTTTAGGAACACCTCTTGACTTTCAAAAACTTCAGAATTTATTGATTGGGCAGGCTATTTATGATCTACGCGATGAGGAGTTTAATTTCACGCAATCCCCTCGCGGTTTTCAGTTTGTAAAGGAAGATGCTTCGAAGATAAAAAAGATGTTTTTATTGAATGCTAAAAACTTTAAAACGGAGGCGCAACAGTTGATTCAGGATCAGGAAAATAGAGGTCTTACAGTTACATATTCTGAATATCAGGAGGTAGATGGTTTGATCTTTCCTGAAAATATTAAGATCATTGCAAATGAAGGTGGAGCAAGTACTAATATTGATCTAACTTATAGAAATATTTCATTCAACGAAGAGGTCAGCTTTCCGTTCGACATTCCATCTGGTTACGAAGAAATTAGTTTAAAATGATTCAGCTAAAGTCATCAACGTCTTTAATTTTCCTGGTATTTATATTTTTTGGCTTTCATCTGGCGAATGCCCAGACCAATCGTGAAGATCTGGAAAAAAGAAGGGTAGAGCTTCGTAATGAAATTACCAGGATCAATGAGCTGCGAATTTCTAACCAGAAAAAGCAACGTTCAGTTTTAGGACAGGTAGAAGATCTAAACCAACAAATTAAAAGCACTGAAGACCTTATAAAACTTACCAATCAGCAGGCGAATTTACTTACCAGGGAAATCAATACCAATACTAATAAAATTGGACAGTTAAGGAAAGAACTGGAGAAGTTGAAGGATGATTATGCCCGTATGATAGAGAAATCCTATAAAAGTAAGTCGCAACAAAGTCGGGTGATGTTTCTGCTTTCTTCCAAAAACTTTCTACAGGCGTATAAACGGCTTCAGTATATGAAACAATATACAAACTACAGAAAGCAGCAGGGAGAAGAAATAAAAGCAAACACCCAGGAATTACAACAGCTTAATTCGCGACTGGTTCTGCAAAAAGAAGAGAAAGAAAAACTGATTGCTGAAAACAGGAAAACCCGGGCTCAACTGGAAGAGAACAGGAAATCCCAACAAACGCTGATGGCTACCATTAGACAGCGTGAAGGCGAATTTGCCAGCCAGATAAGAAAAAAACAGAGTGAGATCGATGAGATAGATAAGGCGATTGATAGGATGATCCGGGAATCTATTGCCAAAGCGAATAAAGAAAGCGGTAGTGGTTCTACTTCCAGAAGTACCTTTGAGTTGACTCCGGCTGCAAAAGCACTTGCCGCAGATTTCAATAATAATAAAGGAAAGTTACCATGGCCGGTAAAATCTGGAGTGGTAACCATGCGTTTTGGACAACAACCTCATCCGGTGGTTAGATCTGTTATGGTTAATAACAATGGAGTTCGAATTGATACCGATAAAGGAGGTAAGGCCAGGGCGGTTTTTAACGGAACTGTAAGTGAGGTGCAGGCAGTAAAAGGTGCAAACCAGGCGGTGATGGTGAGACACGGTGATTATATCACGATTTATAATAACCTGGAAGAGGTCTATGTAAAACGGGGAGATAAGGTAATTACAGAACAGGAAATCGGCGAAGTGGCCACAAGCAGAACTACCGGTAAGACCACGCTACACTTCCTTCTTTATAAGAATGATCAAAAAATGGATCCTGCCGTATGGATTTATAAAATGTAAACCTAAATACGCAACCATTTACGTACTTTAGTATCTATTAATTGATAAGTGTAGGCTTATGAAAAAGATGCTAATTCTTCTACTTTTCTATTCCTTATGTGCCTGTGATGATGTACTTATCGAGGAAAATAAACGTATAGAAATTAAAGGTTCAATGGTTTCTCCGGAAAATGAGCCCGTCTCAGGTATTGAAATATTCTCAGTGGGATCGAGAGATGGATGGATTGGCCCTGATACTGATAAAATTCTTGGAAAAGGACGTTCTGATGAAAACGGAGAATTCAATTTTATTTCCCTGGATACAGATTCTCATGGATTAGTTTTAGCTATAAATCCTTCGGAAATTGATCAAAACTCCAGCTATGCGTCGCTATATTTTTACGATTCAACTGGTGACCATGCGGGACTGTATGATTTTGATAAAGTGACCGTCGCTCAACGATTAGAGTTTCAATTCAGTATTTCTAATACATCAGGAGTCCAGGATACATTGCTATATACTTTGCGATATAAACAACCGGTTCTGAATTATATTTACGAAAATGAAATTTTTGTAGAGCAGGAGCCGCCCGGTAATTTTATCTCATTGAGGCAACATACACCAGATAGTGACCCTGCAGTTCATAGGTTATCTGTACTGGGAGCTACAGAGATAGTTTTTTCTTATGGTTTAGGGGAAAGCGAAGTGCAGCAGATTTTAATTCCTGTGGGGACTGAAGATAATTCTTATGATTTTGAATACTAAACTACTTCTCGCGTTTTGTTTAATTGTTTTTACTCTAGAGGCGCAGGAAAATGAACAGTTATCGAGTGCATTTTCAGAAGATCCTGAAACTGTATTTTTTAATGCTGAAATTTATTATCCGGTAGGTATGGGTAATTCAGTCTATTCGGAGTTTTCTTTTGATCCGGGATATGCGCTGGATTTTAACTGGTTATTTAAACCTCAATTCACCCTGGGAGCCAGGTTTGCGGTTCACAGGGGATATCCCGAAGATATTTCTGAAACCGGGAATATTCAGCGCGGGACCTTCCATTTGCTTGGAGCCGATTTTGGGTATTATATGCCATTGGATAGATATTGGAATCTACACTATAAATCGGGAATTGGATTGATTTCTAATGTTTACGTTTCTCCTGAAGATAAATTTAGTGAAGACGGCGGCAAAATCTGGATTTCTGCAGAAATTGCCAGAAGATTTGATAAGACTTTCGGCTTGTTTCTTAAAACAGGAATAGACTACGACTTCACCAATATTGAAACTTCAGCAGCAAGAGACTCTTATTTTAATACCAATTTTCTATTCACCGTTGGGATAGGTGCCAGGTTTAATTTTCAGAATCCGGGAGGATAACTATTCCTCGAAAAGCGCTTTTAATTCAGTAGCATCTTTAGGTTTCAATTTACCGGCAAGTACCAGGCTCAATTGTTTTCTACGTAAAGCAGCTTCATAACGTTGTTTTTCCAGATCGGTTTCTGGTTTTAAAGCAGGAATTTGAATTGGAGTTCCGGTTTCATCTACGGCCACAAAAGTGTAAATAGCTTCATTTGCTTTGGTTCTGCGGCCACTTTCACGATCTTCCACCCAAACATCTA
>CAXGBX010000172.1:0-5311 GCA_964008195.1 uncultured Flavobacteriaceae bacterium | reverse complement strand
AAAGAAATAGAGGAGAAAATTGAGCTGCTCAAAAGAGAGATTTCACCTATACAGGATCCAAAGCTGCTATCTTTTTATCAAAGAAAAAATATCAACTGTCCCACTTCTACCTTAAATATAAAATGCAACGATATGCTGATATTCATAAAAGGGAATTAAAAAGCTTCGAAAAATATAGCAAATACTTATCAAAAGTAAGCCATGCCCGGGTTAGGGAAGTATTTCTTGCACATCGACATAAAGTTAAGACCAATATCTCTGATATGAATAAAATGGGCGTTATGAAATTTCCTATTGCATAAAAAAAAGGCTGTCTTATAAATCACATTTTTACCAAGATTCTGAAACAAGTTCAGAACGACGGCTCTTATAACTTTTTAGGCAGCCTCCTTTCTATAGTTTTTTCTGAATAGAAATTTTTTATTTTAATGCATCGATTTCCTTCTTAATTTCTGCTTCTGTTCCTTCAAATTCAAAAGTTTCCGTGATTTTTTCTCCATTCCTATCTTTGGTTACCACAACATTGGCTGTCACAAAATCATCTTCGGTATTCTTCTCCATCTTCACTTCTTTTGAAATTATATTTGTACCATTTTCAGAATTATAAATACCGGAGGTTTCTTCCATATTTGGAATATTCCCTTCTGTATGTCCTCCAAGAACCGGAGCGATCACCAATCCTATTAGACAGGTAAGTTTAATTAATATATTCATGGAGGGTCCTGAAGTATCTTTAAACGGATCTCCAACCGTATCTCCGGTAACTGCAGCCTTGTGAGCATCAGATCCTTTATAGGTCATCTCCCCGTTGATCAATACCCCTGCTTCAAATGATTTTTTAGCATTATCCCATGCTCCACCGGCATTATTTTGAAATATCGCCCATAACACGCCACTTACCGTTACTCCAGCCATATAACCACCAAGCATTTCAGCAATAGTCAGATTATTCATCCCGAAGATCATGGGTACAAAGGCGATCGCCAATGGAAAACCAATAGTCAATAATCCCGGCAGCATCATCTCTCTCAAAGAAGCTTCCGTTGAAATAGCCACACACTTATCGTATTGTGGTTTACCCGTACCTTCCATAATTCCAGGAATCTCTTTAAATTGTCTTCGAACTTCCTGTACCATTTCCATCGCAGCTTTCCCAACCGCATTCATCGCTAAGGCCGAAAATACTACTGGAATCATTCCTCCTACAAATAACATAGCTAATACAGGAGCTTTAAAAATATTGATTCCCTCTATACCTGTAAAGGTTACATAGGCTGCAAATAATGCCAAGGAAGTTAATGCAGCAGAAGCAATTGCAAAACCTTTCCCTGTTGCCGCTGTAGTATTTCCAACAGAATCTAAAATATCTGTTCGTTCTCTTACAATTGGTTCTTGCTCACTCATCTCCGCAATACCACCGGCATTATCAGATATTGGACCGAAAGCATCTATTGCCAATTGCATTGCAGTTGTTGCCATCATTGCTGAAGCTGCCAACGCAACTCCATAAAATCCTGCAAAAGCATAAGAAGCCCAGATAGCGCCTGCAAATAATAAAATTGAAGGAAAAGTAGAGATCATTCCTGTTGCCAATCCTGCAATAATATTAGTTCCGGCACCTGTACTGGATTGTTGCACGATTTTAAGAATTGGTTTTTTACCTAATCCTGTATAATATTCTGTTACTGATGAAATAGCTCCTCCTACAATAATACCCACGAGCGAGGCATAAAATACATTTAGTGAACTGATAGATTTCATTTCAAAACCTTCCTGACCACCTACAAAAAAGCCCATGGTCATAGGCTGTGATGGTAGCATCCAGGTTACTAAGAAATAACTTGAAATCGCTACAAGAAGAATAGAAACCCAGTTGCCAATATTTAAAGCTTTCTGAACTTCAGCTTCTTTAGCTTCATTAGATGAAATTCTTACCAGTAAAGTACCTATAATAGAAATTATAATTCCAGCCCCGGCTATCGCCATTGGTAAAAGAATCGGTCCTATCCCTCCAAATCCTTCAGAGGTAATATCGCCACCCATATCTTTGATAATATAGTTCCCAAGAACCATTGCCGCCAGAACTGTTGCTACGTAACTACCAAATAGATCGGCACCCATTCCAGCTACGTCTCCTACATTGTCTCCTACGTTATCTGCTATTGTGGCAGGATTACGAGGATCGTCTTCAGGAATTCCGGCTTCTACTTTACCAACAAGGTCGGCTCCAACATCTGCCGCTTTGGTATAGATACCACCACCCACCCGGGCAAAAAGTGCAATAGATTCAGCACCTAGTGAAAAACCCGCAAGGGTTTCCAGCACTACGGTCATTTGCTCCGTACTGGTCCATTCACCTCCCATAAAATAATTGAAGAAGAGGATAAAGAAGCCCGTAAGCCCTAGTACGGCCAATCCGGCAACCCCCAATCCCATAACGGTTCCTCCTCCAAAAGATACATTTAAAGCATTCGGCAAACTGGTTTTAGCCGCCTGAGTGGTTCTAACATTGGTTTGTGTAGCGATCTTCATTCCC
This sequence comes from uncultured Flavobacteriaceae bacterium, assembly GCA_964008195.1. Lineage (GTDB taxonomy): Bacteria > Bacteroidota > Bacteroidia > Flavobacteriales > Flavobacteriaceae > Christiangramia. The sequence goes on along the minus strand of CAXGBX010000172.1, from coordinate 2,775 downwards.
ATATTTCCGGCAAGTGCTGAAAAAAAAGCTCCGAAGATAAAGGCAACAATAATTAAATAATGTGTAGTTGGAACAAAATAAGCGATGGCAGCCAATGCAATACTGGCGCCTATCACAAAAAGAGTCAATAATTTATATTCTGCTTTAAGAAAGGCAAGTGCGCCTTCATAGATGTGAGCTGAAATTTCTTTCATCTTTCCGTCCCCGGAATCCTGTTTCATTACCCAGGATCTTTTGACCCACATATAAATGAGTCCGATTACTGCCAGCACTGCAGGCATATAAATCATTATTGCTTCCATAAATTAGCTAGGTTAATTTGTTAATTATTTATTAATGCCAGCTAATGTAGTAAATTCAGCAATAATTAAAAAAGCAATAACTTTTTAAGGTTATTGCTTTTAATATATCAATAGATAAAGAAATTAGTTAGGATTAAATACCAAATCTGGATTTATCACCTTCATAATTCTCAAAACGTTCCACACATTGCCTAATGATTTCCCTTGCCTCATCAGCGTCACCAAAATCACCGGTATCTACTTTCTTCTTTTCAAGATCTTTGTATACTTTGAAGAAATGTTCAATTTCTTTAATCATGTGACCATTTAATTGTTTCAAATCACTTAATCTATTCCAGATAGGATCTGAAACTGGTACGCAGATAATCTTTTCATCAGGACCTTTCTCGTCAGCCATGTGAAAAACCCCAATTGGTTTTACCTCCATTACAATCCCGGGAAAGGTAGGTTCTGAAACCAGTACCAACACATCCAATGGATCTTCATCAAGAGCCAGAGTATTTGGAATAAAACCGTAATCTGCAGGATACATCATCGAAGAGAAGATCATCCTGTCATAACGAACTTTTTTCAGTTCAAAATCATATTCGTATTTATTTCTACTCCCTTTTGGGATCTCGATCAATACATCAAAAGTATCAGACATTTTTATTTTTTTTCGTCATTAAAATTAAGGGCTGCAAATATAGTTATTTCTAATCTTTAAAACATTAACTAAAAGTGAAATCCGAAATCGATCGTAAATGCCAGAGATCTGGCATCTGGATTCTCGAAATAATTACCTCTAAAATGTACATCGAAGCGCATTACGCGAAAGATATTCCCAATCCCTACACTATATTCATAGAAAGGATCTGAATCTGGTGCTACCAAAGGAAGACCGGAAGCATCTATATTTTTACTTTCTTGTGATATATCACCATAAACTGCCCTAAAACCTACAAGTTCCCGAAGATTAAGTTCGCGGAGCAGGGGAATCCTCGAAAATAATCTTCCGTTGAAATTGTGTTCTAAATGAATAGCCGAATAGCTATCGGTCACAAATTCATAAAAATCTAAGGTTGGGAAGGTATTGTAAAGTGCAAAATAGGTTTGATTTCCAGGAACCACACTTAAAAGACCTAGTGGAACGGCTCCAAAGGTTTTACCTGCTTCCAGACTAATATTAGATCGCCCAATTCCACCAATTAATAAAGGCTGATTATAAAAGAACTGAAGTCTCTCATAATTAAAATCACTGTCAAAAATATCTTTTACCCCAAGGCTATAATTAAGGAACAGGGTTGGAAAATCCTCTTCATTCACTACGTTTCTTTCCACGCCATATCCGGAAACTTTTCTGCCTGGTGTCCATGTGAGCACAGTAGATAATTCAGTTTGATTAATTTCAGAATCTATAATGGTTCTTTCTTCATCTACATAATAGTCCAGGCTAAACTCAGGAGAGGCAGGTTTTAAAACCCTGTAATTTGCCCCCATACGAACTTTGAAATTCTTCAGCGGTTCCATTTCAATAGCAAAAACACTCAGGTTGATGGAACTCAGTTTATCGTTATCTCCTACATTTAGCAAAGATGACGAAGCAAGGCTTCTTCCCAAAACATCGGTAGAATTTGTAAGACTGGTACCCAATTGCTCTACATCCCTTCGATTTCCCCCGGTTAAAATTAACCTTGACTTAGGATCTAATAAAACTTTCCCCGAAATACCATATTTGAACTTATTGTCTTTAAAACCGTAAGCTCCATAAGCTTCTATTCTCCATGGGTCATTTTGCCCAAAATAAGTTCTACCTCCAAACCTGGTACGGACACCTTCCACATCATTAAAGCCAAAGGTTGAATAAACAGGACCGTAATCCCAACCATCAAATTCTACATATCCAGATTGGGCAATTGTTGCAATATCATAAAGTCTATTGAAAGCTTTGGTTTTCGTAAGGCTATCCAGCATGATGTAAATGCCTTCTTCATCCTCGTTTAATTTCTCCATCCGGTTTTCAGCCCAGAACTCATCACTTCGATTATAAGCTTCAGCCTGTGGATTATAAACCGGTTGTTGATAAAATGATGCTGGTTTTTTCTTGTTGAATTCATATTCATCGAAAAGAAGTGTTCTTTTAGCATAAATCCCTCTGGAAGTTTTTTTATCGTTCAAACCAAAATCGGCCATAAAGAAATCTTTGGTGATCAGAAATACCGAATCGTTAAGCACTTCAAAATCCTGCTCAATATAAACCTGTTTGATCCAGTTGATATTTACATCTTTGGTAGTTTCCAGGTTAATATTTTTTACTGCCCAGGTAGTGTCGTTTACCCAAAAATCGCCTTTAAAGGTTAGTTCATTTTCCCGGCGAGGATAATACACAATATTGTAACACCACTTGTTGTCTATATAAGCGCTATCTGATAATACATAATTATAGGTATCTATACCTGTGGTTGAAACAGGGCTTACAAAACTCTTATCAAAG
>CAXGBX010000171.1:0-5317 GCA_964008195.1 uncultured Flavobacteriaceae bacterium | reverse complement strand
CAACGAGAATTTCAAATTAAGGCCATCTGCTTTAGTGAAAGCAACCAGTGGTGCACCACTTTCAGTAGATATGACCGCAACGGGAATTTTCAATGAGAAATTCTACCTAGGCGCAAATTATCGTATAGATGACGCTATAGGAGCATTTTTAGATGTAGAGTTATTTGACGGATTCCGGGCAGGATATGCTTATGAATATTCTATTTCTGATATTCAACCTTATACTTCCGGTTCTCATGAATTCTTATTGATATATGAATTCAGATTTAAGAACACCAGGTATAAATCACCACGTTTCTTTTAACCTAAAGCTTGTAGATTATGAAAAAAATATACTTTTTATTTTTAATAATTCTCTCCTGCTCGCTTAGCGTACAGGCACAGAGCGGAAAACAAAAAAAGGCAGATAGACTTTATAAAGATTTTGCATATCTGGAAGCTACTGAGGTTTATAAGGAACTTATAGAAAACGATTATAATGTTATCTATAATTCAAAAAAACTGGGGGATGCTTATATGCTCCTAAGAAGTCCTGAGAATGCAGTTTATTATTATGGTGATATTATAAATGATACTACTATCTCTCCGGAATATTATTATAAGTATGCTCAGGCACTACGTGGAGTAAAGAGATATGAGGAATCCAGAGAATGGCTTCGGAATTATCTTGAAAGTGGAAGAAAATCTGAAGAGATCCAGACAATGCTGGATAAAGATGAATATAAAAGTAAAGCCACCTATAAACTAACAAACGCTGATTTTAATACTGAAGTCAGTGATTTCGGGGTTTTTGTAAAAAACAACCAGGTTTATTTCGTTTCTGCCAGGGCTCAGGACGTAAACGTAAAGGATAAAACCTATAGCTGGAATGAAGAGCCGTTTCTAGATATCTATGTTTTAGATAAAGCTTCCGGCACTGTAACACCTATTAAAGGTAAGATAAATACCAAACTACATGATGGACCTGCAGTAATAAGTCCAGATGGAAAAACAATTTATTTTACCCGGAATAACTTTCTTGGTAATAAAGAAGGCAAAAGAGGAAAAGAAAAAACCAATCATTTAAAATTATATTCTGCAACCAGTTCTGGCAAATCCTGGAATAATGTAAAAGAACTTGCCTTTAATAGCAATGAGTATTCCGTGGGACATCCCTTCCTCTCACCTGACGGAAAAACGCTTTATTTCACTTCAGATATGCCAGGTGGTTTAGGAGGAACCGATATTTATAAAGTCTCAGTTGGTGAAAATGGAAACTTCGGAACACCCGAAAACCTAGGCGAACCTATAAATACTGAATTTGATGAAACTTTTCCTTTTATGGATTCTGATGGAACCCTATATTTTTCTTCAAATGGTCATGCAGGTTTAGGATTGTCTGATATTTTCAGAATGACTGAAGAAGATGGGGTTGAGAACCTTGGTGAACCCATAAATAGCAATATGGATGATTTCGCTTATTTCCAGGTTTCAGATTCCAGAGAGGGCTATATCTCAACCAACCGTGGAGGCGAAAGTGATGATATATTTATATTCAATAAATTGAATCCGCTTATCATGAAAGGTCGGGTCACCGATGCCCTGAACGGAAACCCCATTGCGATGGCAACCGTAAGATTAATGAATGAAAGTAACATAGAAATAGCTTTTCTGGAAACCGATGAGGAAGGTAAATTTCAAACTGAAGTGAACAGGGATAAGAACCTACCAATCGAAGCAAAGGAAATAAAATACAAAACTTTCGAAGGATTAGTAAATACTAACCAAACCGATGATAGAGATACTTTAGTTTTCGATATCCAGTTGGACCCTATCAAAGATGTAGAGTATCTTGCTGAAATTGATAATATTTATTTCGATTTTGATAAATCTAATATCAGAACAGATGCTGCTAAAGAACTGGACAAACTGGTGGCTTTAATGAAAAATGAATATCCTGATCTAGTAATTGAAATTGGCTCTCATACAGATCGTAGAGGAAGTAATGCTTATAACGAAAAGCTAGCGGAAAGAAGAGCGAAGTCTACCTATGATTATCTCATTTCTCAGGGAATTTCCGAAGATAGAATTATAGAATTTAAAGGTTATGGTGAAACCAAACCTGCAATAGATTGTGAACGCTGTTCTGAAGAAGATCACCAGTTAAACAGAAGATCTATGTTCAAAGTTGTAAAAATGGAATAACATCTAACTAACCTGAAGGAAAGAGGCGTTCTGGATTTATTTCTGCTTCCCCCCTATCGCAATTTTCGTTTAGCGCGGAGTTAAGCAGAGAAGTTTCAGATAGCCTCTTTCTATATAATTTCAAATCTTCACCTAAATCGGTGAAGGCTAATAATCTGGATAAAGATTATTCTCAATAAGAATGTAAATCGACCCCAACAAATCGATTGAAAAGAAAAAGGTTCAGCCTCTAGCCTGAACCTTTTTCGATTTATTTCCGTAAGTATTAGTACATTACGGTTCTAAATTTTATAAGTATCAATTTCTCCTTAACAATTTATGGCACAATTACTGAACTGTATAGAAAAAATTGAATGCAAATAGCAGTTTATTCTGTTTAATTATATAATTAAATGATATCCAGAAATATACTAATACTAAGCAGCATCCTATTTATTTTCAGCGCTTGCTCTAAAGATGATAACACGTTTGATAATACTCGTAGTGAAACGGCAATAGAGAATACTACTGAAAACCCGGAATTGGAGGTTGAAAGTTTTGTCTATAATGGACTAAATGAAATATATCTATACAAGGATGATATACCAGAATTATCTGATAGTTATTTCAATTCTTCAAATGAAAAGAATGATTTTTTATCAAATTCAACCTCTCCTGAGTCTTTATTTGATGATCTAACTGCTCCTTTTGACCGTTTTAGTTTTATTACTGATGATTATAATAGCCTGGAAGAACGTTTTCAGGGAATGAGCGGGGCGACTGGCATCAAATTCGGTATTGGTCAAATTTCAAACACAGGGAATGTTTTCGGGATCATAAGATATGTATTGCCGAATACTTCTGCCGATCGTGCAGGCCTAAAAAGAGGTAATGTATTTACCGAAATTGATGGACAGAGACTTACCTCTAGTAATTTTTCTAGTTTGATAGAAAAGGAGAGTTTTACTATTAATGTAGGCTATGTGAATTTTAATCAAATCATTTTAACTGATGAAAAAGTAGAACTTACTGATGATGTCTATACTGAAAATCCAGTTTTTATCTCTAAAACATTTGATATCTCGGGAAGAAAAATCGGCTATATCATGTACAATAGCTTTATAAGTAATTTCGACACAGAATTGAATAATGCTTTTGGAGATTTTAAAGCTGAAGGAGTCACCGATTTAATCCTGGACCTGAGATATAATGGAGGTGGATCTGTGGAATCGGCTAAAGATCTTGCAAGTATGATCACAGGACAGTTTACTGATAAACTTTTTATGAAAGAACAATGGAATTCCAAATACCAGAATTTTCTTCAAAACCAGAATCCTCAAGCCCTCGTCAATAAATTTGATAACAAATTGAGAACTGGAGAATCCATTAATAGTTTGAATTTAACTGAAGTATATGTACTAACATCTTCTTCCAGTGCTTCTGCCAGTGAATTGATTATAAATGGACTAGATCCCTACATAAACGTAATTCAGGTTGGAGATAGAACTGTAGGTAAGTTTCAGGGATCTGTTACGCTATATGACAGCGATGATTTTGATAAAGAAGGAGCAAGTGACAATCATACTTATGCAATGCAACCTCTAGTCTTTAAATCTATTAATTCTGCCGGAGTTTCAGATTATATAAACGGGCTTGAACCGGAAATAGAATATATTGAAAATCTTAATGATTATGGTGTGCTGGGCGAAGAAGATGAACCTTTATTAGAAACAGCGATCAATGATATTTTAGGACGCTCTCAAACCAACAAATCATCTATTCAACGATTAGACTTCACACAGCTCGGGGAAAGCGGAATGAACAATTTGGAATACCAGAGAATGTACCTAAACGAACTCCCAAATATGACTAGAAACTAATCACAAATTTTGAGTAAGGAGGAAGCTCTTGACATATTAGAGTTTTTTACGATATTGAAGTGGAAGAGTCGCGTATAGAACAAATACTCTAATTGGTATTTGGTAATTTAAAGTTGCAACAATCCAATTTTTGAATTTCCTTTACTTAAAATTAAAGCAAAAAAAAAGGGTCAGCCTCTAGCCTGAACCCTTTTTCGATTTGGGGGGTAACTAAAATTTTTAATCTTATTTTTTTATAAAAATATTGGTGAAGTAATTTTTTCCTTCTTCATCCTGTCTAACTGAGATTCCGAAATGAGTAAAATCACCTTCTACATTTTCCCTGTGACCTTTACTTTTTAACCAGGCATCTACAACTGCCTTTGAAGTTCTATAGCCGTATCCTACATTTTCAGCAACTGTCCTGGCACCAACTTCCTGTATAATAAAAGATGCACGACGGGAAAAATTATCGTGGCTTACTATTCCTTTGCCAATCATGTATTCATTATGCCCTTCAGATTCAATAGATAGATTTACCATTGGTTTAAGTTCTACTAGACCGAGTGCACTTCTATATAGATTAATCTCATCAAGAATTTCGATTTCTATAGTGTTGTAATTATACTCTACTCTTTCAGTAGCAACCTGGTCAAAAGAAGAAACTTCATCTCCAATACTATCTTTAGAACACGAAGTAAGAAACAACGTACACAATAATAATATAAATCCGGTTAAAGTAATTTTTCTCATAGGTTAAAATGTTAGATTCAGGGAAGATAAATCTACACATTTAACCGATTAATTGCATGCTTAAACTAAATTATTACTGAAATTTGGCTAATTTTAACATTAATTGTAGGAATTTACGTTAATATCTCTGGAGTACAGTCGATTAACGACCTCCTAAATTAAAAAAGTGTTTGAATGTTATTCGGCGATAATTTCCTTTCCATCATCGGCTAAAATAATATTGGGAAAAATTTCTGAAGCCTCCTGGCGAAACAATTCAATATTCTTATAACGGGTAGAATAATGTCCGAGAATAAGTTTCTCTACATCAGCAGCTTTAGCTATACGCGCTGCTTGTTTGGCTGTAGAATGTTTTGTAGGAAAAGCAAGTTCATACTGATCTTCCAGAAATGTAGATTCATGATAGAGAACAGTTGTTTTTTCAATCATTGGTACCAAATCCATATCAAAAACAGTATCGCTACAGAATGCATAAGATTTTGGAGCAGGTGGGTCTGCAGTGACCAAAGCGTTCGGAATTAGTTTTCCGTCTTCAGAAATCA
>CAXGBX010000170.1:0-5330 GCA_964008195.1 uncultured Flavobacteriaceae bacterium | reverse complement strand
AGATCTTTCCCTATAAGGCACTTGTTCTACCCTTGGACCAGTAATTCGCTGTACCGTAAAATAATTATCATATAAGAAATCTTTGTAATAAGGACCTACATAAAGACCGGGACGATAATATGAATAATTTGTGTACACTGGATTTGCATTTACCGAAACCTTTTCATCAAACATGGGATGAACATATAGCAGTACATCTGGCAAACGCTTGTCCAGGCTAAATCCATTCTCACGCATATTTACATTGATGGTTTCAATGATATTTTGATTGATAGCACTATTATCGAAATCCCTATCAATAATGGTATCTTGATTTGGTAGATATGCATAGGTATTATAAGATTTCAACTTCTTAAGATCATCCTTGACGGTAGGGCCGCTAGAGCCACAGGAAGCCAATAAAATTGTGGTTAGGATTATAAGGTTTATTTTCAAAAATTTCATAGCGTTAAAATTTATTATATTCTACAAAATAAACGCAAAGCTCGCCAATACAAAGATTCCGAACATTATTTGACGTTTATTTAACTAAAAAAGCGGCAAGATGCCGCCTTTTCTAAATTCCATTCACATTCTTTTCTATTTTCCAGGTAGAAGAACAGTATCTATCACGTGAATTACTCCGTTAGACTGATTTACATCAGCGATAGTTACCGTAGCAACATTACCGGCAGCATCTTTAAGCATTACTTTATCTCCATCCAACATGGCCGATACTTCGGTTCCATTAACCGTATTAAAAGTAGCCTTACCATTGCCTTTCTTAATTGCTGAAACAATATCTTTTGCTTTATAATTTCCGGCAAGGACATGGTACGTCAAAACAGCCTGTAATTTCTTCTGATTTTCTTTTTTTAATAGAGTTTCCACCGTTTCTGCAGGAAGTGCTTTAAAAGCTGAATTCGTAGGTGCAAAAACTGTAAAAGGGCCATCACTTTTTAGGATATCTACCAATTCTGCAGCTTTTACAGCTGTGACCAGAGTCGTGTGATCTTCAGAATTTACGGCATTTTCAACAATATTTTTAGTAGGATACATTTCTGCTCCTCCTACCATTTTGGTTTCATTTTGACCAACTGCGACAGTTCCAATTAGAAGGAACATACTTATAACAGTTAAAAGTTTTAGATTTTTCATAATTATAGTTTTTTTATTTATATAGAAAATTACGAGGGGTTGCTACAAACAGTTTTTAAATCAGCGCTAATTGGCTTAGAATTAACAAGTGTACAGCTCAAAAATATCTGGTTTACAGCAAATTTTAAATTGTTATTTATTCCCTAATTGTCTAATTTAGTGTCGCTAAAGAAAATGAAAATGAAGCTGAAATTTCCACGCACCGATATTGAAAGGCAATTACTCAATGTTCGGAATAAAGATAAAACCACCGCAGATGTTCTGGCTGATGTTTATTCAATTCTAACCAAAGTTGAAGCTGAAGATGATATTATCAAATCGAAACTTGAAAATAGCGATAAAGTTTCATCTAATAACTTCGATCCAGATCTTTTAGAATCTGATAGAATTTTTCATTTGGACGATATTCACAGGATTTGTGTAAATTACAGATTGAGATTTCTGGACTCTCGGTTTTTCAAAGCTAAAATACCTTATGAAGCCTTAATGGAAATCAAAAGTCTTGAAAGAGACCATCATACCAGTCTTAAAGGATTTAAAATTATCGCTCCCTCCAAATTATTCAAACTGGAAAATGCAGACGATCCTTTACTTTTCGCACCTATAGGCAATGATTACTACTATCTGGTTCATAAATGGGGGAATGATCTACATCCCCTAAGAAAAATTATTATGTGGCCATTCAAGACGCTCGAAAACTTTGTGATCTTGTTATTAGCGACCAGCTTTCTGACTGCTTTATTAATTCCCGATGGTTTATTTACACAAAATCAAACTACCACGCAGTTCTTTATGATTTTCTTTTTCGTTTTTAAATGGTTTGCAGGTTTGTCTATCTTCTATGGTTTCAAAAAAGGGAAAAACTTCAGTGCCGAGATCTGGAATAGTAAATTTTACAATACTTAGTTAATTTCAATCTAAAAAGTTATCATAGCCTTCAGCTTTTTGTAATTTAGACTGATAAATTATTAAGAAATGAGTGACGACAAAGGTTATAAAAGGGTTTATACAGGACCCGAAACAAATGTGCAATACCTTCAGGAATTATTTGATGAAGCTGGCCTACATTCCAGGGTAAGAAATGATTTTGAATCGGGTAGGCTCGCCGGTTTTGGAGCTACTCCCAACCAGGTACTTCTTTTTGTTTTGGAAAATGAATTTGCTGAGGCTATAAAAATAACCAGGGAAACTTTTCCAAAAGATTTTACAGATGAATAATCAGGAAATAGAAACCCAGGAACAAAAACCGAAAAGAAATATCTGGAATTTAGTATTGGGATTGTTATTCCTGGGGTATGGTAGCTTCAGACTCTATCAGAAAACACAGCTGCAGGAATCCGATAATTTTGGAATGGTAATCGCCGTGGGCTTTATCATTTTCGGGATTTATGACTTATATAAGTATTTTAAAGGGATTTAAAAAAAGAGACTGTCTAAAAAGTAAATTTTCGTCTAGCTGAACTTGTTTCAGCTTCTAACTATTATTGAGTATCAACTAGTTGAGATCCTGAAATGAATTCAGGATGACGTATTTCTTACTTTTTAAACAGCTTCTCTATATTTTTCTACCATTTCAAAATGGCACTTCCCCAGGTAAAACCGCTACCAAAAGCAGCTAATACCACCACATCCTCGCTCTTCACTTTTCCTTCTTCCCAGGCTTCAGTAAGCGCTATTGGGATGGAGGCCGCAGTTGTATTTCCATACTTCTGAATATTATTATACACCTGATCGTCTGAAAGCTGGAACTTCTGTTGTACGAACTGAGAAATCCTTAGATTCGCTTGGTGCGGAATAAGCATATCAATATCAGATACCTCCAGACCATTCTCTTTTAAGCCTTCATTGATTACTTCAGAAAAACGCTGAATAGCATTTTTAAATACAAACTGCCCGTTCATGTATGGATAATAAGGTATATCGTCACCCTGTGGATTGTCAGCTATGATTTCTGGCACCCAGTAATTTGTGCTTGGACCTTTTAGTGAAAGTTCAAGAGCATGCTTTCCTTCAGAATGCAAATGAGTGGAAAGGATTCCCTGGCCGTTGTGATCGCTCCTTGTAAGTACCGCAGCTCCTGCTCCGTCCCCAAAAATAACAGAAACCGATCGCCCTCTGGTGGTAAAATCTAAACCTCCACTATGGTTCTCACTACCAATCACCAGTACATTCTTATACATTCCGGTTTTTATAAACTGATCTGCAACAGAAATAGCATAAATAAATCCGCTGCATTGATTACGAACATCCAAAGCAGGACAGGTGTCTATTTCTAACATTTCCTGTACCTGAACGCCACATCCAGGGAAATAATAATCTGGACTTAAAGTTGCAAAAACGATTAAATCTATATCGTCTTTAGAAATATCGGCACGCTCCAAAGCTATCTTTGCAGCCTTCACCCCCATACTGGCAGTTGTATTGCCATCACCCTTCTTTATATGTCGGCGTTCCTTAATACCTGTACGCTCGGTTATCCACTCATCATTTGTATCCATCAGTTTAGACAGATCTTCATTGGTGACAACATTTTCCGGGACATATTTTCCTAATCCTGCAATTTTAGTTTGATACATGGATGGTTTTTTATGAATTTAAAAATTATTCTTATTAAATTTAAGCAAAATGTAAAAAAAACGGACGTGCAATATAAGAAACATTAACATCCTTCTCTTCTTGCCGTCATTAAAAATTCAACTAAAAATTTAATTTATGAACCGAATTTTAATCAGTCTCTCGGCAATCCTTCTATTTGTATCCGGAATTAGTGCCCAGGAAAATTTAGACTATCAAAAACCACCAAAGGAAATTCTGGATCTAATAGATGTACCGTTGGCACCTACCACAATTCTGGATAGTGATGCTGAAACGATGATATTCTTATACAGAGATCAATTTAAAAGTATTGCTGAATTGAGCGAAGAGGAAATGCGACTGGGCGGATTGAGAATAAATCCGGTAACGAACATCAACAGTAGGGCCAGATATTATAATGATCTAAAGGTAAAACCTGTAGATGGAAAGGAGCCAAGGGAAGTAAACGGACTTCCGGAATCACCCAGGCTTACAAATTTTAGCTGGTCCCCAGATGAATCAATGATCGCTTTCACCCATACTACCAATACCGGTGTGGAGCTTTGGGTTTTAGAAATAGAAAAAGCATCTGCACGAAAATTGACTGATGCTAATTTAAATGCGAATATGAGAAGTACCATTAACTGGTTCAGGGATAATTCTGCGCTGCTTGTAACCATGCTTCCAGGCGACAGGAAAGAGCTAATAGATACTGAAACTTCAGTTCCTTCCGGTCCAACGGTTTCTGTAAGTGATGGAAAAGAAGCTCAAAACAGGACGTATCAGGATCTATTAAAAAATCCAAATGACGAATATAATTTTGAACAACTGGCAAGATCTGAACTGGTTAAAGTAAATCTTGACGGAACCACTTCCAGGTGGATGGCCCCGAAAATGTACAGTGATATTTCCTTTTCACCAGACGGGAACTATGTAATGGTCACAAATATCAAAAAACCCTTTTCATACCTGGTTCCTTATTACAGATTCCCTTCGGAAACAAATGTTTACGATGCTTCAGGAAATCTGGTAAATATGATTAATGATGTACCATTAATTGAAGATCTTCCCAAAGGTTTTATGGCTGAACGGGAAGGAAAAAGAAATTTTGATTGGCGTGACGACAAACCCGCTACTTTGGTATATGTAATGGCGCTTGATGGTGGGGATCCAGAGGTGGAAGCTGAATATCGTGATGAATTCTATCAACTGGAAGCTCCTTTTAAAGGTAATGGAAAATCGATGCTAAAGGTAAAAAACAGAGGTAGTAGAATTCTTTGGGGGGATAATGATATGGCCATTGCCTCAGATTATTGGTGGAATACGCGAAATACTAAAACCTATGTTTTTGATCCTTCAGACGCTTCAGAAAAACCTGAAATCATCTTCGATCGAAATTATCAGGATGTATATAGCGATCCGGGAAATTTTGTGACTGCCAAAAATGAGTTCGGAAGAAGTGTATTAAAACTGGATGGCGAAAATGCATTTTTGATGGGATCAGGATATACCGACAAAGGACAATTTCCCTTTGTAGATAAAATTAATCTTGAAGATGGTGATACCAAAAGATTATATCAGTCTAAATTTGAAGATAAAAAAGAAAGCCTGGTGGAGGC
>CAXGBX010000169.1:0-5344 GCA_964008195.1 uncultured Flavobacteriaceae bacterium | reverse complement strand
TTTTGATGTGCGGGCGAGCCACTATATTATTGCTCCCGAAGATATTATTTCAGAACAATTAAATGCGCATCTGGAAATTCATACAGACGATACCATCGCCGAAAACGAAAAACAGCATTTTAAACAATATCTGATTTGTGATAAATCTGAAGGCTTTCCGGTAATTTACTGCCATGATGTAGTACAGGATTACCATCAGAAATTAATGGATAGTTTAACCTAAAGAACCTACAATTTTGAAGTTGACTTCAGATAAAAGAGAGCTGGAAAAGTACTTAAATGATCAGGACTGGCTAAAAGATTCCGAAAGAATTGAGTCGGTAGAAAAACCTGGTGAAGGCAATATGAATTTTACCCAGCGAATTAAGACGAATAAAAGAAGTTTTATTATAAAGCAAAGCAGGGCGTTTGTAGAGAAATATCCCCAGGTGGCTGCGCCGGAAGAACGGGTTTTGAGAGAAGCCGAATTTTATTCCCTGATTACAGATGAACCTCAGCTAAAATACATGACGCCCGCAATTACTGGAATTGACAGAAAAAACCGTGTCCTTGTAATGGAAGATCTGGGTGAGGCCGCAGATTATACTTTTATCTATCAAATCGGGAAGCAAATTTCTGAAGAAGAGCTTATCTATATCACGGAGTTTGCTGCCAGACTTCATAAAAATATAACTTCAGACAAGTACAGGAATTCACTCAAAAATATGGAAATGAGAAAGCTTAATCATGAGCATATTTTTCAGTATCCATATATGAAGGAAAATGGTTTGAATCTGGATGATATGCTGCCCGGATTACAGAATGAAGCTGAAAAGTATAAAACAGACAATACGCTAAAGTCCGCATTAAAAAAGCTTGGAGAATTGTATTTACAGGATGGAAAAAGTTTGCTTCATGGCGATTACTTTCCCGGAAGCTGGTTGAAAACAAAAGACGGAGTAAAAATCATTGATCCCGAATTTTGCCATTTTGGACATCCTGAATTTGAAATTGGGGTATTGATCGCCCACTTAAAAATGGCCGATCAAACCGAAGAAATTATTCAGAAAGCGCTAGCTATTTATCAGCAAAATGCTCCCCTGAATGAAAACCTGCGCAGGAAATTCACAGCGGTAGAAATACTTAGAAGAATTCTTGGCCTCGCGCAGTTACCTTTAGAAATAGACCTGAATAAAAGAAAAGAGTTATTGGAAGAATCCAGACAAATCATCCTAAACAATTAAAACAATATCTCTCCAAATTTTCTTCAAACTTTAGTATAACCCGATAATTAAATTTCACGAGTTTAGATACATTTTCAGTTTTAAAATTACTTAATGAAAATTACCGGCCGCGACGAAGATCATTGTCAAGTTATCGGGAAATTGAGATATGATTTATTATCTACATACATTATCATAATCTAGCATTTAGAATTATTGGAACCAGCAAGGACTGAGATATTTCATTTTCTGACGCTCACTTTTGCAGGGCCTCCATTTGAAAAAATAAATTGCCATCCCCCAAAGAATTTATTGAAATCCTGGCTTTACAAATAAGCATATCCCTCTGATTTACAATTATCTAAATATATTTTCTATCTTTATTACTTCTTGTAGAGAATCTTAAGACTGATGATTCTCAAAACATAAGAAAGACTAACTACCCCACTTCACTATCTGGTTTTCATTATCAGACTTTACTCCTTGCTATTAACAACCAATTAAAATAATGAATTATGAAATCAAAAATGACCATTTTAGTGCTGCTAATCAGTTTACTCCTGGTTTCTAACATTTCAAACGCCCAGCAGAAAAAAATTGACTTGACCATCATTGTTAATGTTGAAGATATTACTCAGGAAAATATCCCTGAAACCTGTTTTTTTGAAGATCAACCTGAAGGCACTAGTATTATAGATTATACAACAGAAGTTCAGCCAGGTGATGAGATCAAGTGGAAAGTCAAGAAAGCTGATGGTATTAAAGGCAACGTTCAACTGGTGAAATTTAAACATGAAAAAGGAATTAAGGTTTTCAATCAAGATGAAATTCAGGAAAAAAACGGACGAATTAAAGGAGTAGTTACATCAGATAGTAGAGGGGAAACTGAAAAATATATCATTCAAATCCGGGTTAAAAAACAGGGACAGAGCGAATGGGAAGATTATTCAATAGATCCTAAACTCAAATTAACACATCAGGATTGATAAAAATGATGTCTTTCAGCCTGATTCATTTTTGGATAGTGAATTGCAGAAACTTGCTGTTCCTGTTATTTTCTATGGTGTTTCTCTCAAATTCAGGAAATGCCCAGAATCAGATTGCGGCAGATAGTCTGGAAAAGATCTATAATTCGGGTACCAAAGGCAAACAAAATCTGGATGTTTTAAAAGGGCTTGCCGAAAACTCCATTGCTCCCTATAAAAAATTGAAATTTTCGGAAGAATTATTGGCGGTTGCCAGAAAAAAAGACTCTAATACCTATATATATTCAGGCCTGTTGCAAAAAGGAAATGCTTTGGTTTCCATGGGAAATTTTAGCCGGGCCCTGGAAAGTTATTTTCAAGCAGCTTCTATAGCAAAAACTGAAAGAGAACTAGGTTTAATAAAAGTTACTTTAGGTGACGTCTATTCGCTTACAGATAATCATAGCAGGTCTATCAAATATTATAATGAAGCCATCGATGTTTTTAGAAATACCAGTGACTCCCTAAAACTAGGATCGGTAATCTTTAATGCAGGGGATGGTTATCTCAAAAACAATGAAATTGAAAAATCCATCTCCTACCTGGAAGAGGCTGAAGCGATTTTTGAAAAACTAAATTTTGAGATGGGACTGGCCTATTGTAAAGGAACCCTTGGATTGGCGTACGCGAAAACAGGGAGGAATGACAAAGCTGAAGAAAATATCCAGATGGCCATCCAGGCACTCGAAAAACAGGGAGACTACTCTCCTATTTGCGAATTTTTAAACGGAATGTCTGATATCTACTCCGAAAAAGATCAGGATTCCATGGCCATAGAATTCGCCAGTCTAAGTCGGGATTTAGCCCTCACCTATGGATTTAAAAATGAGAGTAAGGAAGCCAGCCTGAAGTTATCACAATTATATGCCAAAACTGAAAGTTTTCCTGAAGCCTACAGTTTCTACAAAGAATACATAGTTTACCGGGATAGTATCCTTAATGTGTCTACTGCCCAGGAAATGGCAGGAATTCGGGCAGATTATGAAATAGCTCAAAAACAGGCAGAAGTAGATTTACTAAATGAGCAACGAAAAAACCAACAGCTGGTAGTGCTATCTATTGCCGTGGCTTCCTTTTTAATCTGTTTACTCGCATTCGGATTATATCGTAGAAATCGTTTCATTAAGCGCACCAGTGCCATTATTGAAAAAGAGAAAAATAGGTCGGAGCTTCTACTATTGAATATCCTACCAGAAGAGACCGCCAGGGAACTCAAGAAAAACGGAAAAGTCAAAGCTAAAAAGTTTGACTCGGTTACAGTATTATTTGCCGATTTTAAAAGATTCACCCTTATTGCTGAAAAGCTTCCGCCAGAAAGGCTTATTAAGACCATAGATTACTATTTCTCCCAGTTTGATAAAATCATGGAGAAATATGAAATAGAAAAAATCAAGACGATTGGGGATAGTTATATGGCTGCAAGCGGGCTCCCATTTCCTTCCCAGGATCATGCAGTTAGAATATTGAATGCTGCATTTGAAATGACCCGATTTGTGAAAGAAACCAAGGAAAATTCCCTTTTTGATGACGCCGATTTTGATGTAAGAATAGGATTGAACTCGGGGCCTGTCGTGGCCGGAGTGGTAGGCACCAAAAAATTTGCCTATGATATATGGGGAGATACTGTAAATATTGCGGCACGTATGGAATCCCATTCAGATATTGGAAGGATAAATATTTCTGAAAACACTTATGAACTGGTAAAAGATAAGTTTGAATGTGAATACCGTGGAGAAGTAGAAGTGAAAAATGGCAGGATCTTAAAAATGTATTATGTAAACCTTTCCAAAGAAGGAGAGAAAAAGATCGCTGGTTAAAAACTTATCCAGTTTATTACTCAAAATCAACAGTCCAGCGTCAAACAGTCAATTATCCACAATTAATGAGCTCCCACCGGAGAAGCTGGGGGTAAGATTACTAATTAGATTTAACCGGAGATTTTCGCACATCTGGATGTGACATAAACTTTCCAGTTATAGTCCAGCCAACACCAAGCCCTATAAGCATTCCCGATAATAAATGAACATCTGTTCTTGTAAAAAAATAGCCGATAAGAATTCCGCTAATTATAGCACCGATTCCCATAATCCTCACTTTATTCATAATATATTCTTTTGGTCTTATAACTTCATGCGAGGATAGGGCTGCATTTTTTAAGGTCATGACCTGATTTGGATGATAAACTTAAATATAAATTCTGAAAAGACTCAAGTATCATTTAATTTTTCGATAAAATACCTGTTTTTCAATATTTATAATGCTTATCTACTTTTACACCTGAGAATGAATTTTGTCATCTTGAGCGCAGTCGAAAGGTAGACAAAAGACATCTCGACTGCGCTCGATGTGACATACAATATATCAGATTTTCTTTTTAGGTATCTTTACGGATAAGTACTATTTATATTCAGAAAAATGAATGTCCGTAATTTGTCATATATCTGAAACTAAAATGATTTTGTCATTCCGACAAAGGTGGAATTCCCTTGATCTTGAATAAATTCTTCATTTTGTTTCACTCCATTATGAATGAACAAATGGTATTGTAAAGATTGCGGATATTCAATCTCAAAATCACCCTTTAGATAATTTTAAATAGTTAGAGCTTCACTATCTAAATCACGCTACATCAAATTCTTATAGTAGCAGTAAAATTTGCCGTTTCAAATTTGTGAATATCTATTTCAAAGCACAATTTTCCCGGTAATTTTAAAATCTATATTTGGCCTCCCAAAATTATGAGAATTATGAGTGTAATATGGTACGAATGCAAGGTTAAATATCGAAAAACGAATGAGACCGGTGAAAGTAAAATTGTAACAGAAACTTATCTACTGGATGCTGTTTCTTATACCGAAGCAGAAAAACGCATTACTGAAGAAATGGCTGCATATACCAGTGAAGAATTCAGAATTACAAATATTAAAGTCGCTAATTTTTCAGAAGTACATCCTTTTGAGAATTCAGATCGCTGGTTTAAATCAAAGATTTCACTTATTAGCTATGATGATGAAAGTGGGAAAGAAAGGAAATCGAATATTTATATGCTTATACAGGCAAATGATGTAAAAGAAGCTTTTGAAAATACTGAGCAGGCCTTGCAGGAAACAATGGGGG
>CAXGBX010000168.1:0-5403 GCA_964008195.1 uncultured Flavobacteriaceae bacterium | reverse complement strand
GTTATTTTGGCTCTTCCTTTTCGTACTAATTGTGAAATTGTTGGCATAATTTCCTATACACTAATTATTAATAAAATTTACTCCCCTCTTTTTTAGGGTCTGCAAAGGTAGAAATAAAAAAACATAATTCAAATATTATCTTATTTAATTCATTTAGAAATATTTGACAAATGGTTTAGATTTTTGCCATTCAACAAAAAATATACAATACCTCTACCCTAATATATGAAGACAGACTTAATCTTAACCAATTAAAAAAATGCTAGGATCTGTTTTGATTTTTAGGAAAGAAAAAATGTTCCTTAACCCCGATAGCAAGCCCCTGAAACTCACAATTACAATTAGTATGGATGGAAATTCTTTCTGGCCTAAAAGAAATTCTATTTTTTTTAGCAGACACCACTAGCAGAGAATTCAAAAATCCTATTTTAATTCATACTACATCCACATCGCAAAAACCAACCCTCAAGCAATAATTAAATTAATTTTTAACATTTAATGTTAAAATTAAACTCTTTTATCTTGCATTGCTAACATTTAATTATCATTTTTGAAAAGGCTAATTCAAATTATGTTAAAATGAAAGTAAAATTACGAAGTATTTTAACGCTTCTACTGGCGTTAGTAGTGCAAATAAGTTTTGCACAGGAAAAAACAATTACCGGAACGGTAACCGATGATGATGGTCTCCCCCTCCCCGGTGTGAATGTTATCAAGAAAGGAACTTCAACTGGTACACAAACAGATTTTGATGGAAAATATTCCATCGAAGCAACCGAGGGAGATATCCTTGTATTTTCATTTGTAGGAATGGATTCTCAAGAATATACCGTTGGTTCTGTAAATATAGTAGACGTTACTATGACCACGGATGCCGCTTCTCTAGATGAAGTTGTTGTGGTGGCGTATGGGACATCCAGCCTGGAAGCCTTTACGGGTTCTGCCAGCGTTATTGGTTCTGAGGAGCTTGCCTCAAGAAATGTTACCTCACCAATTGCTGCTATTGAGGGAAAAGCAACAGGTGTGCAGTTTACTTCACCCTCAGGACCAGGTGAATCGCCCGGAATAGTGATAAGAGGAGTTGGTACCCTCAATGGTGATACCGATCCTCTGTATATAGTGGACGGTATGCAATTCGAGGGAAGTTTAAGTTCTATTAATCAGGAAGACATTGCTTCTTTCACAATCCTCAAAGATGCAGCATCTACTTCTTTATACGGTTCAAGAGCTGCGAATGGAGTTGTGATTATCACAACGAAATCAGGATCTAAAGGGGAAATTAGAATGAGTGTATCCGCGCAATCGGGATTGGTTACTAATGGTGTCCAGCTATATGACCAGGTTTCACCAGGAGAATATTATGAGGTTATGTGGGAAGCTCTTAAAAATTCAAGTGCCGGAGATGGTGATCCTGAGTTTGCGAGTGCCAACATTTATAATCAATTGGGTTACAACCCGTTCAATGTTCCAAATGACCAAATTGTAGGTGTAGATGGTCAATTAAATCCAAACGCCGAAGTTATTTATCAAAGTTTAGATTGGTTTAATGAACTACAGCAAACAGGATTGAGAACAAATTATAATATGAACGTTTCTGCTGGTGGTGAGGATCACACGGTATTTTTCTCCGCATCTTACTTAGATGAAGAAAGTTACGTAGTAACATCCGGTTTTGACCGGTTAACTGCCAGATTGAATGGTGAATTTAATGTTAGCGATCGCATTAAAATTGGAGGTAGCGCCAACATCACTATATCTGAAGCTGCCGGCCCCAGTTCAGCAGGCACAGGAAGCATTGTGAATCCATTTAGTTTTGCACTTGGTATTGGTTCTATTTACCCAGTCTACGTAAATGATTTACAGGGAAATATTGTTACTGATAATTTTGGTAATCCAGTTTTTGACAACGGGGAGGGTTTTCCAGATTTTAATATTGGATCCAGACCCGTTAATCAAGGAAGACATGCCCTTCAAGAATTATTATTAAATAATGAAAGGGACAAGGACAATACTTATGGCTTTAGGTTCTTTGGTGAGCTTGAAGTATTTGAAGGTTTAAATTTCAGAATGAATTATGGTAGAGATATCAATGAACTTTTTGAGCGAGAATATGAAAATGCCATCATCGGAGATGCCCAACCAGATGGCAGGCTTAGTGAGGATCGTGCCCGAAGAGAGGTAGAAAACTTCAACCAACTTCTTACCTACTCCAACAGCTTTGGAAAACACAACGTGGATTTTACAGCTGGACACGAAAGTTTTGAAAGGTCCATTTCAAATTTATCTGGCTTAGCAACTATACAGGCGGCTAATGGTATCTTTGAATTCGCAAACTTCTCCAATATCGTTGATTTAGACGGGGCGACTTTTGATAAAGCGATTGAAGGTTATTTTTTTAGAGCTAATTATAACTTTGATAATAAATACTATATAAGTGGCTCTGTAAGACGTGACGGATCATCAGTCTTTAACGCTGATAAAAGATGGGGAACCTTTTATTCTGTAGGAGGCTCCTGGCGAATAGATCAGGAAAACTTTATGGATAATGTTTCTTTTATAGACAAATTCAAATTGCGAGCCTCCTACGGAGAAGTGGGTAATGATGATCTTTTAGACAGCTATTTATCCCAGGCCAGGTTCTCCATAACCTCAAATGCTGCGGATCCAGCCATATTATTTACAGATATTGGCAATACAAACCTTCAATGGGAAACTATTGAAAGTTTTGATATTGCCCTGGAATTTGCATTGTTAGACAACTTTTTTGAAGGATCTATTGAGTATTATAAGAAAAACTCAAGCGAGCTCCTATATAACCTGCCAATTGCATTGAGTAATGGTTTAAATGAAGTCCCTGTAAACCTTGGAGATATGTATAACTCTGGTTGGGAATTTGCACTGACCAGCCATTTAATGAATAAAAGTGATTTTTATTGGGATCTAACTTTACAGGCCTCAACTTTCAAAAATGAGATAACATCACTTCCAGATCCTTTTATTAATGGATCAAAAAGATGGGCTGAAGGTCGATCCAGATTTGACTTCTTTCTATTGAGAACTGCCGGAGTAGATCCTGAAACCGGGGATCAACTATTTTTACTGTATGAGCAAGACGAAAATGGTGAGAGTGTACCAGTGCGAAATGCTGATGGCAGCATCCAAACTACTAATGACTGGCAGGAAACTGAAAGAGCTTATACTGGCGATTCTTCTATTCCAGATTTGCTAGGCTCTGTAGCTAACAGTTTTAGGTATAAGGGATTTAATTTAGACTTTCTTATCACTTATGGAATTGGAGGAAGTGTTTTAGATAACGCTTATTCTAGTTTAATGCACAGTGGAGCTTACGGAAATTCTCTTCATCCTGATATTCTCAATGCCTGGAGACAACCAGGAGACATTACTGACGTGCCACGATTAGAAAATGGTAATCCAAATTTAGTTCGGACTCAATCAGAAAGATTTCTAACAGATGCCTCTTTCTGGTCATTAAAGAATGTTAATTTAGGCTATAATTTTGATAATAATACCACAGAAGCCCTAGGATTAGATGATTTAAGAATTTCACTTACAGGTGAAAATTTATATTTAAAAAGTGAAAGAAAAGGTTTGGATCCACAATATAATCTAGCCGGAACGCCTCCAGGAGACGATTTTTCTCCTCCAAGAATAGTTTCTTTGGGCTTAAACCTATCTTTCTAATATCTAAAAAATAAAACTATGTCAAATAATATTAAATATCTCTTATTGATATTCCTTTCAATATCAATAACCTCATGTCAAGAGGAGTTTCTGGAAAGGAGACCTACCGATGCTATTTCAGCGACAGATGCATTGGCCAGCGAAGAAAACATGCAACTTATACTTAACGGTATACATCGAGGATTATATTCCCAATCCCAAACCGTCTTTCCAGGTGGAAATACTGCAAGAGCAAACAACCATTATTGGGTACCCATGGGAGACAATTTAACCGGAGACCTAATTCACTCCGCCAATGCGAATAACTTATCGTGGAGGGATGTTATGCAATGGAATGAACACACCCAACCAACTTCGCTTACTGTTGAATTGCTATGGTATCATCGATACAATATTATTCTCCATGCAAATTTATTGATCAATGAAATTGAAAGCGGAAGTTTGACTGAAACGGATAGGCTTAGCCATATATTGGGACAAGCATATACCTATAGGGCTTATGCTTACCTGTCTCTGGTACAACATTACGGCAGAGGCTATTTAATTGGGAATCCTGCCACTGATCCTGGAGTTCCACTATTATTTTCATCTGATTCTCCGTTTACGAGTCAGCCTAGATCAACTGTACAAGAAATTTACGATCAAATTGGTTCAGATTTAGAGTCTGCGATTAACGCATTTGAAGGTAGCGAACCTCCGGGAGTGGGAGGAGCTGCCGCTAAAGCCCAATTAAATGTTGATGTTGCTCAGGGTTTAAAAGCACGTTGGGCTCTTTCAAAAGGAGATTGGTCAACTGCAGCAGATGCGGCTGTTAAAGCTAGAGAAGGATATGCACTGTTAGGAGAAAACGAATGGAAAACTGGCTTTAATTCCAACGATCTTTCAGAAGTAATTTGGGGTAGCCACGTGATTGCTGCTGAAACCACCTTCTTTAGATCATATTTTTACCTAGCCAGCAATACTTTCAATGGAAGTCAAATTAGGAACAATCCGAAAATTGCAGACCGCAGGATGGTGGACGCCATACCAGACTCAGATTATAGAAAAGACGTATTCTTGCCTGATGCGCCAAATTCAAATACTTCTGCCGCTAACGGCAATGGCGGATGGGAAAACAATACTAATCCATTATATGACACAGAAGAGGAGTTTGATGCAGCAATAGCAGAAATAAAGAGCGAGTATGGTTTAGTCTCCGGTCATAACACCCACCCTTATATGCATTTTAAGCTAGAACAGGCTAATCCGGGAACAATAGATCCTGATGACATTATTTATATGAGGGCTTCAGAGATGTATTTGATCGAAGCCGAAGCAAAGTTAATGATGGGCGATTTATCTGGCGCAAAAGAAGCTTTAGAACCTTTGGCCCAGGCAAGAGATGAAGAATGGGATGCCAATGAATTTGGTAACGAGGCTGAATTCTTCGAGCATTTGAAATTTCAATGGAGAGTTGAAATGTGGGGAGAAGGTTTTGGATACGTAAACCACATTAGATGGGATGAAGGTATAGATCATGCTGCGAATGGCGGTTCTGGAGCTTCAGAAGTCCTTTACCAGGGAGCTTTCCAAATAGACAAACCGTCTGTTAACGATGACTGGATATTCAAAATCCCTCAGGCAGAAATCAATGCTAATCCAAATTTAGGTCCGTCAGATCAAAATTAATTATCAATTTTTTTGAATTGTCCAAAAAGTCTC
>CAXGBX010000167.1:0-5427 GCA_964008195.1 uncultured Flavobacteriaceae bacterium | reverse complement strand
CATCCGCATTAAGAAACTCCCCATTAATGATGTGATTTTTTAGTTTATCTTCCCAATAGTTCAAAGAGTGATGAGACTTGGAAGCAATCTCATTGAGTTTCTTTCTTTTAGTTTCTTGCCATTGCTCCTTTTCATATCCATTGGAGATTAGCCAACCAAGCTGTTGGAAAACTTTTCCCAATGCTACCTTGGTTTCTGTAGTCTCAGCAGGAATATCGACACTCAAATGTAATGCTGCAGATGGACTAGATTTTGTAGCTGTTTCTTCCACACTTATAGCATAATCAGGATTATATACCTGGGTAAGATTATTCAGTTGACTGCGCATTGCATTCGCTATTAAATCCCATAAAATAATCTGTTTCCTCCTAGTAAGCGATTCTTCCTTGGTAAGTGGAGACTTCTTCAACAAAACCTCATCTTTATAATAAAAATTGAAATTAATCTTACTTTTTCTTTCTTTATCTAAATTCCGTTTCCTTTTTACTACAAACTGATCTTTTTGCTGTAAGTATGCAAGTTTACATTCATATTCGCGATCAAACTCACGATCATCATATGAAGATTTTACCTTTTTAAAGGTTTCCTCGATTTTTATTTTCAGTTCCTCAAAGTTCTCTATCGAGCCAACCACCATTAAAACCATATTATTTGGTCTATATTTTGCTTTATAAAATTTCCTGATTTCTGAGGTCGTAAAGCTGTCGATTTTACGATCATAATGTTCAAAAGAAGCTTCACAAGGAAAAATAGCAGCATCAATAATACTCTGGTTTACAAACACATGCTCTTGTCCTGATGTCCTTAGTTTATGCTCTTGATGTAATGTCTTCTTTTCAATTAAGATATCCTGATCTTCCAATTTCAAACCGCTGGCAATATCATAAAACCAGGACAAACCTAATTGCACACTTTTATAGTTTTTTGGATTCGGATTGAAAATATATTCCGTCAGTTCAGCCCCACTATAAGCATAAACATCTCGGCCTGGACCTTTCATTCCAACCGAATTAAATAAACTATCGATATTATAGATTCCATTTGGAAAAGCTTTACTTTTTCTAAAAGCCAAATGTTCGATCAGATGAGCAAGCTGAAAATCTTTTTTTGATTCCTCTGCTTTTACATAAAAGCGCATTTTTAATGAATTTTCATTTGGAATTGGTTTAATAAGATATCTAAAACCATTCGGTAATTCTCCTTGAATCAAATCAAATTCCTTCGGATTCCCATTTTGTGCATATAGACACCCCGGGTCCAGTCCCAAAACATAAATTCCTATGATGCTCAACAGTAACCACAGGGAACCTGAAATAAAAGGTGGAATGAAACTAATATCCTTCATTCTGACTTAAGTTTATATTGCTCATTCTTTCTTCTTCAGGTATGGGATATAAAACATCGGTAGGCTGCCATTCACTGCTATGTGTAGCTAAAATATTCGTTGCTAAATGGAGTCTTTTTAAATCGAGCCATCGATGTCCCCATTCCGTAAAAAACTCCTTGCGTTTTTCTTCTATGATGATTTCTAATAAATCTTCTTCACTCCACTGCTGATTAGGATCTAACAATTCTATTCCTGCTCTTTGTTTAATTACATTAATATCTTCTACAGCTAAATTATATTGCCCCAACCTCGCCCTGGCTTCTGCTCTTATCAGATACTGTTCGGCCAATCGAAGTACCATGGAATACTCGGTAAGATTATTGGTACTAAATCCATCCTTATATTTATGGGGATAGTAAACATTGTTATCTTCAAAATAGCCGATCCAGGATTCTGCACGTTGATCCCCCTGCGAAAAAGTAGTAACAAAATCAGCCGTTAATTGAAGGTTATAGATACCGGGTTGATTTGGATTAATAACATATAAAGCACCTTCTTCGGTTTGAGTAGAACCGTTGCCTCTACCCAAAGGCGATATCTGCCATATAGCTTCCTTACTATTTAAGAGAAAAACCTGATTTAAATCTTCTAACAGTGAAAAAATTTGATGATTGGAAATGACCTTAGTACTCAATTCTGCTGCCTGGTTCCAATTCCCTCGATAAAGTTGGACTCTCGCTAATAAAGCCTCAGCCGCAGATCGTATTATAGTAGTACGTTCTCCATCTATATAATCATCATTCAATAGTGGTATCGCCTGTTGTAGATCATCTACGATTTGCATATATACCTCATCTACAGGATCTCTTCCAGCTATAGCATTTGTAGTGTAATCGGTGGAAAGTAATAGCGGGACTTCCCCATACAGATTGACTAAATAAAAATAAGAAAAGGCCCTTATAAATTTCCCCTGAGCTTCCAGTTCATTTATCAGGTCTTCATTCAAATTAGTCCTCGAGATTCCTTCCAGAAGACTATTAGCCAAATAAATTATATTATACGCACCTGACCAAAGTTCTAGGTTTCTACTGTTATCAGGTAATATCTCTTTTTTCTGAAACTCCAGGTAGGTTGGGTTTGTAGGTCGGATAGTTTCGAGGTTATCAGCAGATAATCCTGCTAAATTTGTTACACTATTCTCTCCTCCATTGCTATAATAAACAATCATCAGTTGATTATATATACCTTGCATGGCACTTCTTGCCGATGTTTCATTATCAAAAACACTTTGGCTTACCAGGCGATCATTAGGTGGTGCTACTTCTACAAAGTCTTCACAGGAAGAGAGTATACTAATGTATAAAAGCAATAGTATATATGTTAGAGTCGTTTTTGTTGTCATCATATTTAAAAGTTTAATTGAATACCAGCAGTAATGCTTCGTAAATTTGCAAAAGAGGTTCCGGCCTGGGGTACTTCAGGATCCAGTCCTTTATACGGGGTTAGGGTAAATAAGTTTTGCCCATGTAAGAATAGGGCAGCCTTTTCTATCCCTATATTTTTTATCCAATTTGCTGGCAGGTTATAGTTTATTGATGCAGTTTTAAGTCGTAAAAAAGAGGCGTCGGTATAAAAAAACGAAGTACTTTGAGCATAGGCATAACCTATAAGCCCCTGTATACCCTGGGTAGGTATTTGATAGCTACTATTTGGTTCCAAAGTTTCTAAGGCCTGTTGTCGTTGGTTACCAATTCTACCCACATCCATAAGAAACAGTGTGCCCCGTTGCTTCACGAATTGCCAAAGAAATTGAACACTTAAATTCTTAAAAGAAAAGGTATTACTGATTCCACCAAAATACTCCCGACCTAATTCCTCGATTTGTGTTCTGTCATTATAATCAAACCGACCATCCTCATTAACATCTTTAATTGTATAGAGCCCGGTATCGGGGTCTAGGCCTCCGTATTGATACAGCCACACGATATTCAAGGGCCTACCAATCTGATAGGTGTTGCGATAAGGAGATGTTTCCAATCCGGGATAACTTACCAGAGAATTCTTTGGAACACTAAAATTTAAAGAAGCTTCCCACCTAAAATTTTTATGCTGCACAGGCCGGGCACTAAGTTCTACCTCTATCCCTTTATTTTCTACGGTAGCAGGAAGGTTAGCCTGAACAGCAGTAAACCCGGTAATGGCCGGCAATGTATACCCCACCAACTGGTTGGAAGAGCGGTTTCGATACCAACTACCCGAAATATTTAATCGATCATTAAAAAAACCTAATTCTAAGGCCAACTCTAATTTTCGATTGGTCTCCCAGGAATAGTTAGGATTAAAAAGTTGGGTAGGATATAAGCCGGAAGGTCCTCTGGTCACTTCATAAGCATCCAGATAGCCATAATCCCCGATCTGATCACTACCGGTAGTCCCATAGCTTCCCCTGAGTTTCCCAAAACTTAAAAAAGGGATATGCTCTGCTATAAATTGCTCTTCAGAAAAAATCCAGGCTGTACCAATAGCCCCAAAATTAGCAAACCTTTTGCCTGGTCCAAAACGCGAAGATCCATCACGACGGGCAGTTAAATTTAGAAAGTATTTCTTTTTGTAATTATAACCTATACGACCAAAGGCAGCATTATATTTATATTCCCGATTAAAATAATCATCATTCTTTATAGTTTCTGCTGCTTCTAAATTACCAATTAGAGCTTCAGAAACATAGCCAACACCAGATTGTGCTTTCATGATCTCACTACTTTTTTGAAATGTCGCGCCAATAATAACATTGAGGTTTCCTGATAAGAACTGAGCATCATAAAGTATTTGCGGTTCGACGATCCAGGACAAACGGTTCACATCGGTATGATCAGACTCATGGGCCCGGTTAAAAGAAGGGCGATAAGAATACGAGGGAATTTTTACGTTTTCATTTCGATCAAGATAGGTATAACCTGCATTGGCTTTTAGGGTAAAAGCTGCGCTTAGTTGGTAGCTTACTCCAAGATTAGAGATGAGGTTATGGGTTTGTGCTTTACTTTCATTAAAATAACCAGCCATAGGATTATTTTGTCCTACCGCATTCCAATCCTCCCAGTTAAGATCACCATCTGCTGTAAATATCTCAGGGGCGTTTGGAGGGGTCGTGAAGGGTTGATAGAGAATAGTTGGACTTCCTATTAAATCATTATGATCTACCCCGTAATTTATAGATAAGTTAAGGTGAAATTTATCTTTAGCCCCAGTATGATTGATATTTAGATTTCCGGTTATTTTTTGATACTGAAAATCGGTGGGATAAATAGTTCCCTGATTCTGATAAGATCCACCAATTCTAAAAAGAGTGTTTTGATTTCCACCAGAATATTGAAGGTTAATATCGGTCATAGGTGAGGTGCCCCCAATAAAATATTCCTGCCAGTCGGTATAACGATCCTGATCCCATATTAGAAGATCATAAGCATTGGAGTTGGTGGGGGTTACATTGTCATTTTCAAAACCGGCCCTTCTGATTTCAAGATATTCTCGGGTATTCAATAAATCAATTCTGTTGGGAACAGTAGATATCCCTTTATACATTTTTACTTCCAGTTGTTGTTTGGATGATTTTCCTTCTTTGGTGGTAATCAGGATCACTCCATTGGCACCCCGGGACCCGTAAATAGCGGTAGCATCGGCATCCTTAAGCACTTCGATACTTGCTATATTCGATAATCCAATCGTATTTAATGGATCTGCGCCTACATTGAGAGACCTGCTATCTATTGGTGAGGAACTTATAGGAAGACCATCAACAATATAAAGTGGATAGTTCCCTTCTTGGCGAAGGCTATTGGTTCCCCGGATGCGTATGGTTGGAGCCGCCCCTGCCAAACTAGTTGCTGGTACCACCTCTACCCCTGCCATTCTACCTTGAAGCGATTGAAGGGGATTGACCAGTGGTTGATTTTCAATTTCTGCAGCACTTACTTTTACGATATTCCCCGTGCGCTCCCGGCGTGTTGTATTGTAATACCCGGCATTGATGACAACTTCCTCCAACGCATCAATAGTGGCCTGAAGGATGATATCACCAGAAAAGGTTTCAGTTACCTGAA
>CAXGBX010000166.1:0-5515 GCA_964008195.1 uncultured Flavobacteriaceae bacterium | reverse complement strand
GATAAATACCAGATTCTACCACATCGGTACTTTCACCACAGGCGATAAACAAGATAATTGTACTTAGAAAAAGTCCTTTTTTAATCAATGATTTCATAATATTCTTATTTAATTTAGTTTTCAAAAAATGAAATTACCCAAATTAGGAGGCTTTCCCAAGATTAATATAAATTTCATTCACTTTTAACAAAACAGATTTATAGAATTTCTCTCTATTTTTCTGAAGATCTTGACGGAATTTTGATCATATTGAAAGATTTCATCAGGTGAAAAAGTCCGGGTAAAATAATTCCTCCTCCAATGATCAGGGATATCCCCAAAACCCTAATGACCGATTCCGGAGCAATGCCTGCAAGCATATCTACTTCAGAATTCTGGGTAATAATAAGATTTGGGAAATGTGTATTTACTGCCGCGAAAAGTACCAGAAGGATTTGCATCCCGGCAAAAATCCGGGTGAGTAAGCTATGCTCTTTTCTGATGGCCCGCCAAAGTGGAATAAGTATTAAGGCCGATAAGACTATGGCCGCCAGGGATAATTTATTCCGAAGAAATTCTTTCACAAAAGTCATTTCAGTATAATAACCATAGAATAAGACCATCCCGCCAATGATCACAAGTACGATAGTGAAAATTGCAGATTTTCGACTGTACATTTTTCTAATGTCCCCGGAAGTTTCACCAATGAGCAATGTGGAAGCAAGAAAGGCA
Source organism: uncultured Flavobacteriaceae bacterium (assembly GCA_964008195.1). Lineage (GTDB taxonomy): Bacteria > Bacteroidota > Bacteroidia > Flavobacteriales > Flavobacteriaceae > Christiangramia. The sequence continues at coordinate 4,804 of CAXGBX010000166.1, read as the reverse complement.
CAAAGTGATGCATAAAACAATCCGGTTAAGAACGTAAATATGTTGAGCCATGGATCCATAAAAATTTCCGCAAAGGTGGTTTCAGAATAATCATTTGTCAACACAATTTCTCCACTTACGAGTGCCCCAAAAGACATTCCGAGGAAAATGGGAGTAATCAAACTCGAAAACCGGAACATTCTATTATACCAGTCCTGTGATTTATCTACCACAGCATCATAATGCCTGAAAATAAAGGCAACACCGCGCATGGTAATTCCCAACAATACTAAGGTCAACGGAATATGCAGGTAAATAATGATAATATTGAAATATTCCGGAAACGCGATCCACAGGATCACAATTAGAATGATTAGCCAGATATGATTGGCTTCCCATACCGGTCCCATAATCTTATAAACCGTATCCCGGTTCAGTTTCTTGTTTTCCCTGGAAGAAAACAGCTCCACGATACCTGCGCCAAAATCTGCACCTCCAAGCAATACATAGAGAAACAGGGAGAAAAATGTAAAAAACAGCACTACATATAACATAATTAATCTTTTGGATTGTTAAGTACATTAATCTGTCTCCTCATTAGCCAGGTTACGGTGATCGCTAAAATAACATACACACATACATAGAGATAAAAGCTATATTTTAAACCGGGCATTGGGGTAACAGCTTCAGAAGTGCGCATAATATTATAAACTATCCAGGGTTGCCGGCCTACTTCAGTAACTATCCAACCCGCTTCCACAGCTACAAATCCCAGCGGACTCAGCAAGGCAAATAACCACCAGTATTTACGATTGTTCAGCCAGCTTTTTTTCTTCAGACTAATAAAATATATTAGGGCAGCAAGCATTAATAAGCTTCCAATTCCCACCATGATCTGGAATGCGTAATGTACAACGGCTACCGGGGGCAGGTCTTCTTCAGGAAAATCTTTTAATCCTTTTACTTCAGCATCAAAATCTCCAAAAGCCAGAAATGATAAGGCTTTTGGAATTTCAATTTTATGGGTTACTTCTTTATTTTCTTCATCTACAATTCCACCAATATAAAGCGGAGCGCCTTTTTCGGTTTCATAATGGGCTTCTAAAGCCGCAAGTTTTACAGGCTGACGCTCTGCCACATCTTTAGCCGAAATATCTCCACTAATTGGCTGAATTAAAGCAGCTACGGCACCAAAAACGATAGCAATCTTAAAAGCTTTTTTATGCAGTTCCGGCCTATTATTCCGAAGAATTTGAAATGCATGGATCCCTGCCACAGCGAAACCGGTAGCGGCAAAAGCTGCAAGCGTCATGTGCAGCGCCTGGGTAAACCAGGCATCATTCAGGAAAGCAGCAACGGGGTCTATATTTACATATTCTCCATTAATAACATCAAAACCTGTGGGAGCATTCATCCAGGCGTTTGCCGAAACCACCAGTATTCCTGAAGCTACCCCTGAAATTCCAATAATAATCCCTGTTATCCAGTGAAAAGTTTCCGGAAGCTTATTCCAGCCATAGAGATAAAAGCCCAAAGCGATCGCTTCTACAAAGAAAGCTGCACCTTCCAGAGAGAAGGGCATCCCAATTACCGGTCCTGCATGTTTCATAAACTCCGGCCAGAGCATTCCAAGTTCAAAAGAAAGAGCTGTTCCTGAAACCGCGCCCGTAACGAAAAAAATAGCAACTCCCCTTTGCCATGCTTTGGTTAGATCCAGATAAATCGGATCACGGGTATTCAGCCATTTCTTATGAGAAACCACCATAAAAAAAGGCATCACCATACCTATACACGCAAAAATTATATGAAAGCCGAGGGTAAAAGCCATTTGAAGTCTGGCGTAATCAAGATTTTCCATTAACTGGAGTTTTTCTGAAGTAATTCCTGAAGCAGGTTCAGAAAATTACGAGGTTTCTTCGGCCCGTAAATTTACAAAAAATAGCTCCATAAACCTTTCCGGGGTTCATTGAAATTATGAATGCTTTGTAACAATTATTTTATTCGAATTACAAATAGGAACAGCATCAAATTTTAGATTTCATTTTAGACCAATTCTTTCCAGATAATATATATTCCCATCAGCAGTACGAACCAGCCAAAACCTTTTTTCAGCTTTTTCCCATTGATGAAATTGTTGAGATACACCCCTAGCCAGATTCCGCCGATAGAGATACCAGTGAAAATCAATAAAAATGTCCAGTCAATTTCCATGTTTTCAACATCTCCAATAAAACCAATCAGCGATTTTACCGCGATGATCAAAAGTGAAGTTGCTACCGCTTTTTTCATGGGCAGTTTCGCCAATAAGACTAGTGCCGGAATAATTAAGAATCCGCCACCCGCTCCTACTATTCCCGTGAGGAGTCCTACTACCAAGCCTTCCACAATGATCAACGGATAGTTATAAATTACTTTTTCACCTTCTAGATTTTTACCGTTATCCTTTTCCCTGATCATGGAAACCGATGCAATAATCATGATCAGCGCAAAAAACAGCATAATTCCAATATTTTTGGTCACCGTGAATCCGGCTACAGAAAAAATCTCCTGGGGAATTGCCGGCACCAGAAACTTCCTGGTAAGATATACAGCTATAAACGCAGGAATGGCAAAAACAATAGCTGTTCTAAAATCAATTAATTTCTTAGGTATATTTCTAAGGGCGCCTACCAATGAAGAAGTTCCTACAACAAACAAAGAATAGGCTGTTGCGGTAACCGGATTAATTGCCATTAGATAAACCAGCACGGGAACGGTAAGGATAGAGCCTCCACCACCAATAAGACCTAAAACGACTCCTATTAACAATGCTCCAAAATAACCCAGTATTTCCAGTAAATCCATTTCAATTTTTATTTACGGCAAATCTATTTGATTCAATAAGTTTGCAGCGTAACAAGTGTTACAGAGCTCAAAGATCTATTACAGTTATGTGATTTCGTTTTAAGATGATCTTTCCTTCATTTTCAAGTTTTTTCAACAGCCTGGAAATTACTACCCTGGAAGTATGCAGATCGTAAGCTATTTCCTGATGTGTATTCTGGATATTTTCATTGGAATTCACCTTGCCTTTATCCCGCAAATACTTCATCAACCTTTCATCCATATTTAGAAAGGCAATAGTATCTATGGTATCCAGCATTTCTGAAAGTCTCGTATGGTAAGACTCAAAAACAAAATTGCGCCAGGTTTTGTATTTGGCGGTCCACTCTTCCATCCTGGAAATAGGGATCATAATAAAACTGGTATCAGTTTCTGCGACCGCCCTGATCTCACTTTTCGTTTGTCCCAGACAGCAATTAAGCGTCATGGCGCAGGTATCTCCACGTTCAAGAAAATATAGTAGCAACTCATCCCCATCCTCATCTTCGCGTAAAATTTTTATAGCCCCATTCAACAGTAAGGGCATACCTTTTACATATTCGCCAATTTCAATAATTCTTTCACCGGCGGCTATATTTTTAATTGTTCCGGCCTCGGTGATCTCATCAATCAGCTCTTTTTCAAAGAGGAAACCGTATGCTTCTTCCAGTTCTTTATGCATGAATATTGGTTAAGGCATGTAAATTTAGAAAGAATAATCAAGAATAAAATCTAGCGGAGTGCTAGACTTTCATGACAAGTTCAATGATCTTGCTAATTTTTTATCACATTAAATATCCTTTCTGAAAATCAATCTGAATGGGATTCTAAATCTATATTTCTAATCAGATCAGGTTGAAAGAGATCTTCAATTTGAATAAACCAGTTTATTGAAAATTCACCTTGAAATTTATCATCAAAGCCCAATTTTCAAGATAATCGAATAAAATTTATCAAAACTTTAATTAGAATTAATCATTATGCTCTTTTGTTTAACAAGCCATTATAAGTCTGGCCAGGCTATTCTAGCTATCTTTACTCAAGCAAAAAATTGCTATAAAAAAGAAGAATTATGTCAGAAGAAAAAAAGATCAAAACAATTAATCCGGCCACTGGAAAAGCTCTAAAGGAATATAAATTAATGACAGACGATGAGATGAATTCGTCTATAGAATCATGTCATGAAGCATTTTTGAAGTGGAAAAATAAATCGGGTGAAGAACGTGCAAAAGTTATATCCAAAATCGGTGAAAAATTGACCGAACATAAAGATGAGTTAGTGAAGTTGATGACCAGTGAAATGGGTAAACTTTTGAAACAGGGAGAACAGGAAGTAGATCTTTGTGCAGCTATTTGTGACTATACTGCGAAAAATGGGCCAGAAAGTCTGAAAGATGAGGAGCGTGAGTTACCTGAAGGTGGTAAAGGCTTTATTTCCTACTCGCCCATTGGAGTAATTTACGGAATTCAGCCATGGAACTTTCCAAGTTACCAGGTAGTACGTTATTCTATCGCCAATTTAATGGCTGGAAATGGTGTTTTACTGAAACATGCCGAGAGCGTAACCGGAAGCGCACTTTTACTAGAGAAAATCTATCAGGAAGCAGGTTTGCCAGAAAACTTATTTAAAGTATTGAAAATTTCACATGACCAGAGTGATGCTGTAATCGAGAATAAGCTGGTTCGTGGCGTAACTTTAACGGGGAGCCCGGGAGCTGGAAAAATCATCGGTAAGAAAGCTGGTGAAAACCTTAAGAAAACCGTCCTGGAGTTGGGTAGTAACGATGCCTATATCGTCCTGGAAGACGCTGATATCGATCTGGCTGTTAAAACCTGCGTGGAAGGAAGAATATATAACAATGGGGAAACCTGTGTTGCCGCAAAAAGATTTATCGTAGTAGATAAGGTGTACGACAAATTTAAAGAAGCTTTTGTAAAGCAAATGTCTGGCATCAAAGCTGGA
>CAXGBX010000165.1:0-5534 GCA_964008195.1 uncultured Flavobacteriaceae bacterium | reverse complement strand
TTCTTGCAACTAATTTTACATTACAAGGATATTCTTTTGTACTTTTGAAAAAATTTTAAGTTATGAAAAAAGTTATGCTTTTATTAATGATTCTAACGATCATTGGTTGTAAACAAAATAATTCAGAAGAAAAGATTCCAGTAGAACCAGATAACGGAATCGGCGATGGAGCAAAACCTCCGAAAGCTCTCTCCTTTTCAGAAAATATTGAAGAAGCACATAATAAAACAGCTTTTATGATGAACAAAGCTGTTTCTTTTGATATAAACCTGGAGTTTGGCGGTAGCACCAGACTAGAAGGGACAGTAAGTATGACCACAAACTCATCTAAAGTTAGGCTAGACAAAGCTGATGGAACTTCTCTTGTTTTTGATGGCGAACAGCTACATATTTCACCTGACACCTCCAAAACAGATGGAGCCAGATTCGATATTTTTACCTGGCAGTATTTCTTTGCCATGCCTTTTAAACTTACAGATCCTGGAACGGTATGGGAAAAGCAACAAATGAAGATGATGGATAGCGTTCAGTATGAGACTGCCAAGCTTAGTTTTAAGTCTGATATAGGTGATTCACCAGATGATTGGTACATCGTTTATAAGAACCCGGAAACTAGCATGCTTAAAGCAGCGGCTTATATTGTTACTTTTAGTAAAGAACAGGAAAAAGCTGAAGAAGATCCTCACGCAATTGTTTATTCAAATTATCAGAATATCAATGATATTCCAATCGCAACGGAATGGAGTTTTCACAACTGGAATAGCGAAGAGGGATTTGGCGAAAAACTAGGTAACGCCACTATCTCTAATATAAAGTTCTTCTCTCCTGAGGATGATTTTTTTGCGGCTCCGAAGAAATCTAAAATTGTACAAAAATAAGTTTTTCAGACCTCTTCAGGCGTTTTCTTTAAACTTAGGTTCTTATATACAATCTGGTAGAATTGCTGGACGTCATAAGGTTTTATGATGATACCATTCATACCCGCTGTATGAATTTCTTCTCTTATCTCTTCAACTTCAACAGCTGTTAAGGCTAAAATTGGAATATGAGAATTAAATTTTCTTATTTCTTTTGAAGCTTCAAGCCCTGAAATACCTGGCATATTTACATCCATGAGTATAAGATCAAAATTGCCATTTTTCACCAAATCTATAGCCTGTATCCCATCTCCTGCAACTTCACAAATGAAATTCTTTTTCTCCAGTATTCTACGGGTGACTACACGATTAATTCGATTATCATCTACTATGAGAATACTTTTTTGATTTGAATATGCATCAACAGCAAAATCGCTTTTAACCTCTGTTTTGGCTGTTTTTGCAGTATCAATATCGAACAAAATAGAAAAGCTAAAAGTAGAACCTTCTCCTTCTTTACTATCCAGTTTAATCTTGGAATTAAAGAGTTTCAGAAGCCTCTTAACAATAGGTAAACCAAGACCTGTTCCCTGATAGTTATAATTTGAATTGTCTAATTGAGAAAATTCTTCAAAAATTACTTTTTTCTTGCTTTCCGGTATTCCAGGGCCATCATCCCTAATTTCAAAATATATTTTGGAACGTTTATCATCTGCTTCCACTTGTCTCACCACAAAATAAATATTGCCTCTCTCGGTAAATTTCATGGCGTTACCTACCAGGTTCATCAATATTTGTGAAAGCCTTATAGAGTCACCAATCAAAAATCCTGGTATATTTTCATCGAAGTCGAGGTGTAATTTATTCTTATTTTGGACCCTTGTAAATTCAAAACTTGTCAGAATACTATTAACCTGATCACGTAAATTGAAAGAAACACTTTCGAGTTTTACATCATTAGACTCCATTTTATTCATTTGCAGTACATCATTGATGAGCGCTAATAGATAATCTGCGGAAAATTTCAGTGATTTCAAGTCAGATTTGTGTTTACCCAGACTCTTTTCTTCCAACAACAAAGAAGTAAGTCCAATCACTCCGTATAAAGGTGTTCTTATTTCATGGCTTACCGTACTAAAAAAGCGTGTTTTAAGCATGGAAAGGTTTTCAGCCTCTATTTTTGCTTCTTTATACTGCTTATTTTTATGCTTTAATTCTCGTATCAACTTTCTTCGATCACGATTTATTTTAAAGAGGAAAACAAGAATCGAAAGCAAGATAATTGAGGAAATGACCATAATAGCCATTTTTTCCTGTGATTTTTGAATAATACTATCCTGATAATTTTGCTCCCTTTCTGCAATTTCCAGATCTTTCCTATACTCAGTAATATCAAACCTGGCGTTGGCTATTTCCCTTTGTCTAAGTTTTTCACTCTCAAAAACCTTTGAATTGTACTCATTATATTTAAGTTGAGCATTATAAGCAGCTTCAAAATCACCATTTTCACCAAGCATTTTTGAATAAGCTTTATAAGCTTCGGCTGCAGGAAGTACAAGCGTATCTGCTACTGCTAATTCTATGGATTTATCGAAAAAATAACTAGCTGTATCATATTGTTTATCATGAGCGAAATATCGGCCATGAAGCATATAAATTTGAGAATAAAAGCGGTTTCCGTCAGTTCCTTCAAATGGTTTCAATGAATCCATCAACTGTAAGGCCTCATTGATATAAGGATACGCTTTTTTATATTTACCATTATCTAAATAAGTCCATCCAATATTGGTCTTTGGAACAATTAATTCCGTAGAATCACCTAATTTTTTTGCAATGCCTATAACCCTATTATAATATTCAATTCCCCTGGTTGTAGTTTCAGGAATTTCTGAATATATATTTCCCAAGTTATTATAGGAACGCATAAGGATGGTATCGTTATCCACCATTTGAGCGTATTCCAGACCAAGTGTATAATTTTTCCGTGCACGGGCACTATCTTTTAGATCCAGATAAACATGTCCCAAATAGTTATAGGCATAGGAAACATAGTAATTATCTTTTATTTCCTTTGCCTTAATCAAAAGATCACGGGATTCCTCTATAGCCTGATCATAACGATACTTCTCAATATGGCCTGCTATTTCTTCAAGGATTGACTCCATAGAATCCTTTTCTATAGGAGAAGATTTTTGTGAAAAGCTAACGCTGCTGCATAAAAAAAACACCAGAGAAAAAACTAAAGATTTTTTCAACAAAAGTAACTGTTAGGTTATAAGTTCGATTTCGGGCTTTGAAATTACTCTATTTAAAGGACTTACACAACAATTATTTTTAAAACAAATTTAGCTTCTGATAAGCCTTTTGTGAATTCCTCAATTGATGTATCTTGAAATAAAATTGAATAAATATGATGTACCCATGGCACTTATATCTAATGGCGGGAATGTATATTATCGCCGGTACTTTCCACTTTGTAAAACCCAAAATGTATATGCGGATTATGCCTAGATACCTACCTGCTCATAAACCATTAGTCTATCTAAGCGGATTGGCTGAAATTGCCTTAGGAATAGGCTTGTGTTTCCCGCAAACAAAGGATTTAGCCATATACGGGACCATTCTTATGCTATTGATCTTTTTATTGGTACATTTTTATATGCTTTCTTCCAAAAAAGCTGGGGCTGGTATTCCACGATGGGTTTTAATTGTAAGATTGCCCCTACAATTTTTATTGATCTGGTGGGCCTGGTTCTATTTGCAATTTTAAAAAATGAAGGAACAAATAATACTTGAAAATGGTGAATTAGAATATTTTCCTGAATTTCTAAAAACCAATCAAGCTGATTCTTTGCTTAAAGTTCTGAAGGCATCAGATCTATGGCAACAGGATAGCATTAAGCTATTCGGTAAAAAAGTCCTGCAACCCAGGTTAACAATCCTATTTGGCGAAAAGCATAGAACTTATAAATATTCCGGCCTCGAAATGCATCCACATCCATTTCCTGAAGAGTTACTTTTACTGAAAGAAAAATGTGAGAGCGAGAATCCAGAAACAACCTTCAATATTTGTCTTGCAAATCTTTACAGGGATGGCATGGATAGTATGGGCTGGCATGCCGACGACGAGAAAGAACTGGGCAAAAATCCCATAATAGCCTCTGTAAGTCTTGGAGCTGAAAGAATTTTCCATTTAAAACATAAAAGGATTCCAACGGCTAAACATAAAATAAGGCTGCAACATGGCAGCCTTTTAATCATGAAGGGCACTACTCAGGAATTCTGGAAGCATCAACTTCCCAAAACCAGAAAACCGGTCTCCCCGAGAATAAATTTAACCTTCCGGAAGGTTTATTAAGAATAAATGTCGTTTAATATCTTAGCAAGTCGTATACCACCCTTCTGCAATTGATTCAAAACAGTAGGCATGTGCTCATACATATAAGAATACCCAAGTTTTTCACCATTTTCAACTCCGTCATAAAGATCTTCAGCCATTGCTCTGGACTCATAAACCCAGTCTAACAGTTTTCCTTTTTCTATAGATTTGATTTCACCTTTAGAAAGATCTTTTGTATTTATAGCTAATTCTGTATAACTCATTTGGTAAAAATTAATCATATCGCTATCCCAAACCCTATGAATATTAGAACCTTCATTGAACCATCTTACCTGAATATCATTTCCACCTTTGTCTTCCGCATGGCCTGTATGAAAAGGTTGATGCAAGTCTCCCACGAAATGCACCAACATTTTCAAATAAAATTGCTTCTGCCCTATTGGAGCATTTTTATTCTTTAAAGCTTCCACACATTTCCTAATCGCCTGGACTAGATCCCCATCTTCACTCGCATCTTCCATAAGATATTCTTCGACATCAGGAGCAATATTCACATAATGCCATGAGCCAAACTCTCTATATTCAGGATCGCTTTTTATGTCATCAGCATAATTTGCCACAAAAGCTAACCCATAACCATTCAAAATTTCATCAATAGCGGCTTGAGCTTTTTTGTTTAAATGGCTTTCAGCGATTTCTGCTGTAGCACGATGTCCTGTTTTACCCCAATCTAAATCATTTGCAAATCCAGGACTTAAAGTTGCAAGTAGTATAACTGCCAATAAAAAATTTCTCATTTCTTTTACATATTTCCCACAAATATAATCAAGCCAATAAAAATAACTATTAATAAGAGTAGGGATTAAATTTTATTATCATATATTTATGATATCATATTAATATCAATATTTCAATCATGACACAAGAAAAAACAATTACTGGTTTCAATGGCTATATAATGCTGTTCCTTTTTTTAATCATTCTTATCGGTAGTATCATAGGAATCTTTACCACTGGAAACCCACTTTGGGGACTCGGGGTTCTTGCAGCTTTTCTAATAGTTCCAGGACTAATTCTTGTAAATCCTAATGAGTCCAGAGTCCTTCTTCTATTTGGAGATTATAAAGGAACTGTAAAAAAGAACGGACTTTTCTGGGTAAATCCTTTCTATACCAAAAAGAGAATATCATTGCGAGCCAGAAATTTTGACAGCGAACGTCTAAAAGTAAATGACAAACTTGGAAATCCAGTGATGATTAGTACCATTCTTGTCTGGAGGGTAATGGACACTTTTAAGGCTTCATTTGATGTTGATAATTTTGAAAATTTTGTCGTGG
>CAXGBX010000164.1:0-5541 GCA_964008195.1 uncultured Flavobacteriaceae bacterium | reverse complement strand
TTTTATTAACTTAATCTGGCTTTTGCTAAGCATTAAAAAAATGTATTTTTGAGCCACTAAACTTCAATGTTTGAAACGGCTTTTCGCAAAAATATTATTATTTTTTATAACTTCTGTCTTAATAATTAGCTGTAACGCCGTAAAAAGACTGGATGCTGACGAGAATCTTTTGATGAAAAATGAAATTTTCAGCAATGGTGAAAAGGTCAAGGATTCTAGAATTTATAGTCAACTTTATCAGGAACCCAATACAAGGATATTAAACTTTCCACTAGGTCTGCATGTTTACAACCTGGCCAGGCCAGATATAGATAGTATCCTTTCAGAAAAATATCTGGAAAATGAGACAAAAAAAAGACATCTGATTAAGCTTTTATCTAAGAAACAGTTTGATCGTTTTTTAAATTCAAAAGTTGAATTTAATGAATGGCTCAAACAAACAGGTGAAGCTCCAGTAATCGTAAATAAGGAAGACACTAAAAAATCTGAAAACAGACTCAAATCCTGGTATTGGAATAATGGTTGGTTTAATGTAGAAACAGATTATAAAATTATTCCGATTGAAAATAAGGAAAAACGAGCCAGGGTAGAATATCGCGTTACCCCACATGATCCTTATATGATAGATTCTATCACCACAGACATTACCTCCAAGGCATTGGATTCTTTATATGAACTCAACAAAGCTAATAGTGAAATAAAATCTGGCATTCAGTACAATACGATCGATTTTAATGAGGAGCGGGATAGGCTTTCACAATTATTTAGAAATAACGGAGTCTATAATTTTGACCAGGAATACATTAGTTTCGATGCCGATACCGTGAACACCAATAATAAAGTGAATACCACGCTGATTATTAAGGATCAAAGAAATAATGTTGGCGACAGCATTTCAAGAGTTCCTTTTAAAATTCACAAAATCAGCAAGGTCAATATTTTTACAGATTATGGCTATTCAGAAAGGGATCAGGTTATTTCAGACAGTGTACAGCACGAAAATTATTCGCTGTATAGTTTTGACGAAATGCGCTATAAACCAGGAGCCATTAGCGACGCCGTTTTTGTAAAACCAGGCAATATATATAGTGATATTGACAGAACCAGAACCTACAATAGACTAAATGCATTAAGGGTTTTTAAATATCCCGATATTCAATATACGCTAGATCCTCAAGATAGCACTTCAACAGATCTAATAACAAACATCTTCCTATCTCCTCTTCCAAAATATTCTTTAGGTTTTGATTTCGATGTTTCCCAAAGTAATATTCAGGAATTTGGAATTGGTTTTGGTGGATCCTTTTTAATTAGAAATATTTTTGGTGGATTGGAGAATCTGGAATTTTCTGGACGTGGAAGTATTGCATCCTCTACAGATGCCGCGGGAAGTGCAGATGATAATCGATTCTTTGATATTACAGAAGCAGGTGCAGATATGAAATTAAGCCTGCCAAGAATTTTTCTGCCAATTAATACCGAAAAGATCATTCCTAAATATATGTCACCTTTCACCAATATGAGCCTTGGATTTAGTACGCAGAGAAATATTGGTTTGGATAAACAGACATTTTCAGGAATCCTGAATTATGCCTGGAAACCTTCAAAAAGGCTTTCCAATAGCTTTGATCTTCTGAATATTCAGTATGTACGTAATTTGAATACCGAGAATTATTTCAATGTGTATCGTAATTCCTACGAAGAATTAAATGATATTGCCCGGGAAAGCAATTTCGAGTTTAATGATCCCTCTGAAAATTCAAGTTTGGGAATTCCAGATGAAGCAGATGAGTTTATAGATTATGTAATTTCTGATAATAATCCGGATACAGGATTAACTGAAGATGACTTTTTTAATGTATTGGATATTTCTGAACGTAAATTAAGGCTCACAGAAAATAACCTCATATTCGCTTCGGCTTATACCTATTTATGGAATACTCGTGAAAGTTTATACGATAAAGAATTCTCACGTTTTCGATTTAAAATTGAAACTGCAGGAAATGTACTTTCAGCATTATCTGGAGTATTCAATTATGAGCAGAACGATCAGGGCAACGATCAGGTAATAGGTGTTGCATATTCACAATATGTAAAAACAGAAATTGATTTTATAAAACACTGGGACCTGGGAAGGGATAGGATCTTCGCAGTGCGTAGCTTTGGAGGCATCGCGATTCCTTATGGAAATGCAAATAGCATCCCAATAACCAAAACTTTTTTCGCTGGAGGACCAAATGACAACCGTGCCTGGCAGGCCTACGATCTGGGTCCTGGAAGCAGCGGAAGCTTTTTAGAATTCAATGAAGCTAACTTTAAACTGGCTTTTAATGGTGAATATCGTTTCGGTTTAATTAATGATTTCAAAGGTGCTTTATTTGTAGATGTAGGGAATATTTGGAACATCTGGGATTCAAGCACCTCAGAAGAATTTGTATTTGAAGGGCTTCAGGATCTGGATGAACTTGCTGTTGGTAGCGGATTTGGCTTACGGTATGACTTTAATTTCTTCGTCTTGAGGTTTGATATCGGTTTTAAAACCCATGATCCCGCCAAACCTCAGGGAGAGCGTTGGTTTCAGGAATATAACTTTAACCATGCGGTTTATAACGTCGGAATCAATTATCCTTTCTAAGCCAGTTTATTTTCTTATTTTTGTAAGCCTAATCAATAAAAGTTATGAGTCACAACATTAAGCCAGGCGTTGCCACAGGAAAAGAAGTTCAGGAAATTTTTAACTATGCGAAGGAAAAAGGTTTTGCACTTCCCGCAGTAAACGTAATTGGTTCCAGCAGTGTAAATGCTGTGCTGGAGACGGCTGCTGAATTAAAATCACCTGTGATCATTCAGTTTTCTAACGGTGGAGCTCAGTTTAATGCCGGGAAAGGACTTTCTAACGATAATGAAAAAGCGGCTATAGCAGGAGGGGTTGCTGGTGCAAAGCATGTGCATGAAATGGCTAAAGTATATGGTGCTACAGTAATTATGCATACAGACCATTGCGCTAAAAAATTACTCCCATGGATTGACGGATTGTTGGATGCGAGTGAAAAGCATTACGAGCAATTTGGAAAACCTTTGTATAGCTCTCATATGATTGATCTATCAGAAGAACCATTGGAAGAAAATATCGAAATCTGTAAAAAATATCTAAAGAGAATGTCCAAAATGGGCATGACTCTGGAAATTGAATTAGGAATTACAGGCGGTGAAGAAGATGGAGTAGATAATACAGACGTAGATTCTTCAAAATTATATACTCAGCCAGAAGAAGTAGCTTATGCTTATGAAGAACTTAGCAAAGTAAGTGATCAATTCACTATTGCTGCAGCCTTCGGAAATGTTCACGGTGTATACAAGCCAGGAAATGTGAAGTTAACTCCGAAAATTCTTAAAAATTCTCAGGAATATATTACCAAAAAATACCATGTAGAAGAAAATCATATCGATTTTGTTTTTCATGGTGGAAGTGGATCTTCGGTTGAAGAAATTCGTGAAGCAATTGGTTACGGTGTAATTAAAATGAATATTGACACAGATCTCCAATACGCCTTCCTAGAAGGAATAAGAGATTATATGGGGGACAAAAAAGAATATCTTGCCACCCAGATAGGAAATCCTGATGGTGAGGACGTACCAAATAAAAAATATTACGATCCGCGTAAATGGCTTCGGGAAGGTGAACTTACATTTAAGGCACGCCTGAAGAAAGCATTTGAGGATCTTAACAATGTAAACACATTATAAAGATAAACGAACAGTCTTTTTCTATTAGAAGGCTGTTTTTTATTGCCATAAAGTTTAAAATCGGCAGGTAAAAATTGAAATAAATGGCTTGGTTTAAAAGAACACAAAAAGGAATCCAAACGCCTACTGAACATAAGAAAGATGTTCCTAAAGGCTTATGGTATAAATCTCCGACGGGAAAGATCGTAGATGCTGAACAATTGGAAAGTAATTTTTATGTAAGCCCTGAAGATGGCTATCACGTAAGAATTGGAAGTAACGAATATTTTAAAATTCTTTTTGACGACAATAAATACAAAGAGCTCGACAAAGGGATGACTTCCAAAGATCCACTGGATTTTGAGGATACAAAGAAGTATACGGACAGATTGAAAGCTGCACAGGAAAAAACTGGATTGAAAGATGCCGTGCGTTGCGCTGTTGGTAAATCTAAAGGTAAAGACCTGGTAATTGCCTGTATGGACTTTAAATTTGTAGGTGGAAGTATGGGATCTGTGGTTGGTGAAAAAATTGCCCGTGCTGCAGATCATGCATTGAAAAATAGAATTCCTTTAATGATTATATCGAAATCTGGAGGAGCAAGAATGCAGGAAGCCGCATTATCATTAATGCAGTTAGCAAAAACTTCAGTTAAACTGGCTCAGTTAGCAGATGCTAAAATTCCTTATATTTCTTTAGCCACAGATCCAACCACAGGCGGAACAACCGCTTCATTTGCAATGCTTGGAGATATTAATATTTCTGAACCGGGCGCTTTAATTGGCTTTGCAGGCCCTCGTGTAGTAAAAGACACTACTGGTAAAGACCTTCCAAAAGATTTTCAAACTTCGGAATTTCTGAAAGAAAAAGGCTTTTTAGACTTTATTACCAAACGTTCTGAGCTTAAAGACAAAGTAAACCTTTACCTGGATCTTATTCAGAATCAACCGTTAAGAGCCTGATAGCTTTCAAATAAAAAATTAGGTTTAGATAGGTAATTTTTAAATTAATAGTATCTTTGCCGCCTGACAGAAAAACTGTCCATACATAAAAATCATTTAAATAATATTGGAATGTATTTAACTAGTGAAAAGAAAGAAGAGATTTTCTCAAAGCACGGTAAAGGTAAAAATGATACCGGTTCTGCTGAAGGACAGATCGCATTGTTTACCCACCGAATTGCCCACTTATCAGAGCACCTGAAAACAAATCGTAAAGATTTTAACACAGAACGTTCTTTAGTAAGATTAGTTGGTAAAAGAAGAAGTCTGTTAGACTACTTGATGAAAAAAGATATCTTAAGATATCGTGCCATCGTAAAAGAACTAGGATTAAGAAAATAATTTTCAGGGGCGCTATGCGCCCCTTTTTTTATATATAAATTTGTCCTGAATAAGTTCAGGTTTTCAAAAATTGTCGCCCAGAGGGGTAGTTTTTCATTGGTCCACAAACAACTACACACAACACAACCCGGCCGTCCGGATGGCGGAGACCTTTGTTTAACAAAATGATCTGGTTGAAGTTATTCAGATCAAGAATTCAAAATTATTATGATTCCAAAAACATTTAAAGAGGTTATCGATTTAGGAGATGGAAGAACCATTTCTCTCGAAACCGGAAAATTGGCAAAACAGGCTCATGGGTCGGTTGTTGTTCAAATGGGTAACGCAATGTTACTTTGTACAGTAGTGTCTTCTTACAAGCCCACTACAATGGATTTCTTTCCATTAACATTAGATTACCGTGAAAAATTTGCCGCGGCAGGTCTTTTTCCTGGAGGTTACTTCAAAAGAGAAGCAAGACCAAGCAGTGAAG
>CAXGBX010000163.1:0-5570 GCA_964008195.1 uncultured Flavobacteriaceae bacterium | reverse complement strand
TATCTTTAAATGCAAATGTTATAAGAAATGAGGATATTATCTGGACAGTAGGAGGAAACGTTGCTTTTATCGATAATGAAGTAAAATCTCTAGTAGACGGAGAAGATATTATTAGAGGGAATACTATTTTAAGAGAAGGAAAAGAGATCAACTCATTTTATCTACCAAGATATGCAGGGGTAAACCCAGCGAATGGACAGCCATTATATCTTGATAATGATGGTAACTTAACTAATGAGTTTAGCGATTCTTTTGAGACGCTTATTGAGGGAAAATCCCCTAATGCTGACGTAGAAGGTGGATTCTTTACCTCTGTTAGATATAAAGGTTTTGGTTTGAGAAGTGATTTTGTATTTAAAGCAGGAAATTATATTCTTAACCTTCAAAGATCTGCCGGTATATCAATTGACAACATTGATTCAAATCAGAGAGTGGAGGCATTTAATTACTGGAAAGAGCCAGGAGATCAGAATGTTTTACCAAATCCTATATATCAAGCTAACGCAGATCAGACATCTACCCGATTCCTAGAGGCCGGTGATTATGTAAGATTAAGAAATTTGACAGTTGATTACAGGTTGCCAAGTGAGCTAACCGGAAGTATTGGATTGAAGAGCCTTAGAATATTTGCTACCGGACAAAACCTGCTAACTTGGACTGATTATAATGGAGACCCTGAAATCGGAATTGGATCTGGAGAAGCTGGAGGTACATTCATTCCAGGACAATTTTCATTATTTAGTTATCCACAAACTAAATCTTATACTGTAGGATTCGAAATAGGATTTTAATAGAAAAAATTAATATAAAAGATGAAAAATAATATAAAACTTTTATCATGTTTGCTTATCTCGCTTGCCTTTTTCGCTTGCGATGATGAGATAAACGACTTGCAACCATTTACTGAAGGAAATCCACAAACATTCTTCAATAGTGAGGCAACTTTCCAAAATGGGGTTGACGGTATTTACTCTCAGTTCCAAAACTATTATGCAAGTACAGGTTCTGGAATGCAGGGTATTCCTGATATACTTTCAGATAACGTAGTTTTGGCAGCGTCAGGTAGGAGGTCCAACGAAATATATTTTGATTGGAGATACGTGCCTTCAACTGGAGGCGCCATTCCATTGTACTGGAGTGAAGGTTATGAAGCTATAAATGCCGCGAATCTTGTTATTGGTCAAATTGATAACTTAGCTGATGGTGCTGCCAAAGATAACATTCTTGGTCAGGCACTAGCCGCACGAGCTTTCGCACATTTTGATTTAGTTAGGACGTATGGGCAAATTCCGACTTCAGGAGCTAATGCAGGTTCCTCTATGGGTGTTGTTTATATGAAGGTTGAAGATGGTGATACTGGGGATCCTCTTGCTCAATACGCTAGAGAATCTGTTGAAAGTAATTACTCAGAGATTATTGGAGATTTGGAACGTGCAGCTGATTTAATCGGTGCCAATAACGGAGAAGGTAGATTAGACAGAGATGCTGTCTTTGGCATCCTTTCCAGAGTGTATCTTTACAACGGAGAATATCAGAAAGTAATTGATGCAGCCAATGAAGTTTCAGAGGATATCGCTTCAATGTCAGAACTTCCTGGTGTTTATACTGATTCTAATAACGCTGGGGTTTTAGTAGAATGGTCTGTAAATACATCGTCGGAAAGTGGAGAATCTAACGTAGGTGTTCTTTATAGTCAAAGTAGTTTAGAGAATGGTGAAATAGTAAATACTATTTCTGAATATGTGATTGATTTTGGTTTTCTTCAGATGATCGATCCTAATGATGTACGTTTGGATGTTTTAGTATTTACCGGAGAAAATCAAGGAAACGAATACAACGCAATAAAGAAATTTTTAGGAGAAACCGGACAGGTAAATGGACTTTTGGATATTAAAGTCTTAAGAGTTGCGGAAGTATTACTGAACAAGGCAGAAGCTCAGTATCGAATTGGTAATGAATCTGAGGCTCTATCTACTCTAAATATTGTTAGAGATAATCGCTATACATCCTATGAAGGAGGGGAATCTGGTGAAGATTTATTAGACGCTATACTTTTCAATAGAAGGGTGGAGCTAGCTTTTGAGGGCCATCGTTTCTTCGATATCAAACGTCTGGGCAATTCTATCACCCGTACTGATGCAGGGGATCTTGCAGACGGTTCCGGTACGCCGCCAGATGATCTTGAACTGGAAGCAGGTAATTTCAGATTCTTGTTCCCTATACCTCAGGCAGAAATTAATGCCAATGATAATATTGAGCAAAATCCTGGATATTAATTTTAACTATTATGAATAAAATGAAAAACTTTATATATAAATTATCAGTGCTCTTTGTAGGGGCACTGGTAATTACCTCTTGTGAGCAAAATGAAATTCCAACGATAGATGCTCAAAATGCTAGAGCGATAGCCAGCTTCAACGGTCAGCAAATACAAACAGCTATTTTTGATCCTTCTCAGACTACCGAAACTACTTTTATGGTTGGAGTGTCTACTTTATCTAATGAAGATAGAAGAGTTCAAATTGATATTTCAGATGATAGTACATTAGATCCGTCCTTCTATTCTATAGATAACCTTAACCCGGTTATACCAGCGGGTGAGTTTACAACGGAATTTACTGTAACCACAATTCCTGGCACATCACTGCCCGCATCTTCCAGTTCTTTAGTATTAGATCTTGTTGGAATAGATGGTGCTGAAATTCTGGCAGGAAGTATCGAGGAATTAACTGTAAATTTAGAAATTAAATGTCCAGACGTAGATCTTTCTCAAATCCCAGGGACTTACCAAAGAACAGCTTTAACTTTTGCAAACTTTTTTGGGGAAACTGCGATGACGTACGAAATTGTTAGTGGTCCTGGAGAAAATCAGTTCACTGTAGTAGGAGGAGCTTATCCAAGTCAGAATTCTGAGGATTTAATTTTTACTGTAAATCCTGAAACAGGTGATGTGACAGGAATTGATGAATCTAAATTGGCTTATAATGCTGCCGATTTTGGTCCTCAGCCTTACCTGTTTCTTCCTGGAGGAAGAGTTTTAACATGTGCTGGTTTAGTACAGCTGAGATTTGATTTTGGAGGTAGTATCCGAGGAAATGCTAATACTTTCAATCTCATCAAACAATAAAAAACAAATTTTTCTATTATTAAAACCACTCACTTTTGGGTGGTTTTTTGTTTTAATAAACTTCAATTATTTTTCGTTAATTATTATACTTTTGCTTCATTAGTCTTAATGTACATGAAACAGTTCTTTTTTTGCTTTTTTCTAGTGTGTTCATTTTTTGGGTGGTGCCAGGATTCTGATGAAATGGAAAGAATGTCGAATTCGAAAGAAAAAGACAGCATGCCTCCAATAGATTTCTATAAGATTATCTCTGTAGAGAATGATACTACGTTTCTGGATACTACATTAACCATTTTAAAAGATTATAAATTCAATTATCGGCGTAAAGATAACTTTGATTTATTACCTTTTTCTAATACTGGTCAAACTTACAATAGTTTAAGTCTTAGAAAGGACTATAAAAAAACTTTCCCTGAAATTGGGGCCAGGGCGAAACATTTTGGTTTTATTGAAGTTGAAGATATTAATTACTTTCATGTACCTACACCTTTAACAGACCTGTATTTTAAAACTGTTCCAGAGCAGGGACAACAGCTTGATGCTTTATTCACCGTTAATACTTCTGAAAATCTAAATTTATTTATTGCTTATAAAGGAGCGCGTGCCCTTGGAAGGTATCAAAATATCTTAACCAGTACCGGAATTTTAAGAATGGGTTTTAGTTATGATACAGATAATGGGAAGTATCATGCAAAAGGTCATTTTGCTTCACATAATTTACTGAATCAGGAAAATGGAGGCTTAGATAGTCTGGCCATTCAGCAGTATATTAATAAGGAGGAGGAGTTTGACGATCGTTCTGTTCTAGACGTGAATTTTGAAGATGCAGAGAATGTGCTTACTGGTAAACGCTTTTACCTGGATCATGAATACATATTGACCAGGGTTTCAGATTCAACAAATAAACTTAGTATGAGTCATATTTTTGACTATAGTTATAAAAAATATCTATACCGTCAGGCTTCCGCAGCAACTGATATTTTTGGAGAATCTTTCGAATCGAATAATGTAAAGGACGAAACCAGGTTGAAGAAATTGTTCAATGAAGTTTCAGCAAATTATGCAAATGATTTGTTAGGGGAGCTTTCATTTGGAATTGGACATACTAATTATGAGTACGGTTATAATTCTGTTTTTATCAGGCCGGGAGACACCATTGGGAATCGGTTGGAAGGGAGTTTATTGCATGTAGTTGGAGCTTATGAGAAGCAAATTGGGGGTTTTGCTTTAGAGGCAGATGCCAAATTGAATTTGGCGGATGAGTTTTCAGGAAATTATCTTGCTGCCGCAGCTTCTTATGCATTTGATGAAAATAATTTGATTCGTTTTGGAATCAATCAGAATAGTACAGCGCCTAATTTTAACTTTCTACTTTATCAAAGTGATTATTTGAATTATAACTGGCGAAATGATTTCGATAATGAAATTTCTCAAAGGCTTTTTGCTGAGTTTAGATCTGAAAAATTCTTTGATATATCCGGTGATCTGGCACAAATAGAGAATTATACTTATTTTTCTTCTGATGAAGCCGGAAATGTGAAGCCTTTTCAGGCAGCCTCGCAAGTTAGATATCTGAAACTGAAGGCTGAAAAGGAATTCGACTTCGGATTATTTGGCTCCTATAATACCATTATGTATCAAAACGTATTAGAAGGACAAGGCGTATTGAATTTGTCCGAATTTGTTACTAGAAACTCCATTTATTATAAAGACTTCTGGTTTGATAAAGCTCTTTATCTCCAAACAGGGTTTACGTTTAAATATTTTTCAGAATATGAAATGGATGCTTACAATCCTGTTTTAGCTGAATTTTATGTTCAAAATTCTCAAAAACTAGGAGGATTTCCGGTAGTGGACTATTTCTTTAATGCAAAAGTAGACAAGGCGAGAATATTTTTTAAGCTTGAAAATCTAAACGACCTCATAGATTCAAATAATAATTTTACCGCTCCGGGCTATCCTTACACAGATTTTTTGGTCAGATTTGGCCTTGCATGGAACCTTTTTCTGTAATTCCTGAAAATTTCTATTATCTAATTCTTCTCTTATTTGCCATTTATTTAAATTATTACCCTATTTCTTCTGTTAGGTATTGTGATTATAATTGATTTTCGACGGAATAATTTAGATTTAGATAAAAGTATATAAATTATCAGGTAGCTCTTGCGCAATCAAAAAACGGCTGTATATTTGCACCCGCTTAGGCAATGAGCGGGAAGTTCACTGACAGTAATGAGAATGGGGATTGCGGTAATAAATCTCTTTAAAAATTAAATAAAAATTTTGAAGATTTTATTTGGTTTGAGAAGGAAATTCATTTTATATTTGCACCCGCTTTGGAGATGAAGCGATGTTCATTAAAGAAAAGAGGGCTTGTAAAGTACTGCTGAAGCTTTTAAAAGAAACTAAAATTTTTATCAAAAAAGTTTTGGTTGGTAAAGAA
>CAXGBX010000162.1:0-5585 GCA_964008195.1 uncultured Flavobacteriaceae bacterium | reverse complement strand
AAATGCAAGCCCAATATCTTCCCACCGCAGTTTTTATGGGGGGTGATTCAGAAAATTTACCTTTATTGGAAGCTAAGCTTGTTAGAGGAAAGACTTATATATATGTGTGTCAGAATAAATCTTGTAAATATCCCGTATTAGAAGTAAGGGAGGCTTTGCATCTTCTAAATGGAACTGAAGCGGAACTCCCTAACGGATTTTTCGATATTTGAGCATTCAATTCATTAAAGCTTTTGCATTCAATTGGTTTTAATTGTAGAAGTTAAATTCATTTTAAATTTTTTTATAAAAGTATTCTTACTAATTGAAAATTTTAATAATAAGTTTGTACATTAGTTAAAGTAAGATTCGGATTGACTTAGAATAACTAGCGTTATTTTTATTCATGCTCAATTTTGGTAGTTTATTTTTGGAAGCTGAAAGCAGCAAAGAAGTAGTTCTGGGATTTTAACAGCGAGCCAAAGAAATATGGTCTATAGATCTATAAATCCCGGCTAATGGTGGCAGTAAAGCATACAATCAATTTAAAAAGGATTCCTATAATTAAATTATGAAAAATATTATAGTAGGAGTAGATATTGGAGCTACAAAAGTACGCATTGCAGCTATAGAAGATGGCAGGCTTAGCAAGGATTTAATCTTACCTACTTCTGCAAATGCCCCAGAACAGCAAATCATAGATGAATTAATAGAGGGAATAGAGAAATTATGCGGTCATGATTTCAAAGGAATTGGAATTGGTGTCCCGGGTTTGATAGATGAAGAGCGTGGTATTGTATATGATCTTTGGAACATCCCCTCCTGGAAGGAAGTTTATTTGAAAGATCATCTGGAAGAACATTTCGAAAAACCTGTCCAGATTACTAACGATGCAAATACTTTTGCCCTCGGTGAAAAGAAATATGGTCAGGGACAAAAATTCAAAAATTTGGTAGGAGTTGCTCTGGGAACCGGATATGGAACTGGAATTATTGTAAATAATGAGCTATACTCTGGAATGCTATCCGGTGCCGGAGAGCTTGCTGACGTTCCTTACCTAGACGGAAGCATAGAAGATTATTGTAGTGGAAAGTTCTTTAAGATCAAATATCAGCAGGAAGGAGCAGAAGTCTTCGAAAAAGCAAGGCAGGGAGATCCTGAAGCCTTGAAGATCTTTGACGAATTTGGCAAGCACCTGGGAGAAAGTCTCAAATTGATCTTATATATGGTGTCTCCTGAAGCTATCATTCTTGGGGGGTCTATAAGTAAGTCTTTTAAATACTTCGAAAAATCTTTACAGCAAAGTATCAATACTTTTCCTTTCAAGAGAATAATAAAGAGAGTGGAAATTTTTCCTTCAGCAATGCCCGATGTTTCAGTTCTGGGTGCTGCGGCAATGCTCGATAAATAAAATATAGGTATTACTAATTAGAGATTATTATATAAGTTTTACATGGCAAATTCAACAACGTCTGTTCCTCGTCACCCTGGTTCTATTAAGTCTAATCCTAATCAGGCAATTATCATTATTGGTGCCCTGTTCTTTATTTTCGGGTTCGTTACCTGGTTAAATAGTTTGTTAATCCCTTATTTAGAAATAGCCTGTGAGCTTACCACTTTCCAATCCTTCTTCGTAACCTTTGCCTTTTATATCGCTTATGTGGTAATGGCGCCTGTTTCCACAAAGACTTTAAATAAATTTGGGTTTAAAAATGGTATGTCTGTCGCGCTGTTTATAATGGCTTTTGGAGCATTATTATTCATTCCAGCCGCTATCACGAGGACTTATATCATTTTTTTACTCGGGCTTTTTATTATGGGAAGTGGCCTGGCAATTCTACAAACTGCGTCTAATCCCTATGTTACTATTGTGGGTCCTGCGGAAAGCGCTGCTAAACGCATCAGTATCATGGGAATTTGCAATAAAGTAGCTGGTGCGCTTGCTCCTATTTTGATTGGTTTTTTTCTTCAGCTCGAAAAGGCTGATGCTTTAAAGTCTGAAATAGCAAACCTTACAGATGCTGAAAGAATTTCCCAGCTAAACGAAATGGCGCTACGGGTAATTCCTCCATATATAGGTATCATAGTAGTCCTACTTTTACTGGCAATATGGGTTTTTAAATCTTCTCTTCCTGAAGTTGATACTGAAGAGGAAGATGAAACCCTAGTGTCTACTAATGCTAATAAAAAGAGCGTCTTTGATTTTCCGCATCTTATCCTGGGGGTAATTTCACTTTTTCTTTATGTAGGTGTTGAAGTTGTCGCTGCCGATAGTATTATTAGTTATGGGTCTTCACAAGGCATTCCTTTGACTACGGCGAAATATTTTGCAACCGGGACCATGACGGCAATGTTAATAGGCTATGTGATTGGAATTTTTTCGATCCCAAAATATTTAAAACAGGAAAAGGCTTTAATGCTTTCAGCGGTATTCGGGATAATTTTTAGTTTACTGGCTATTTTCACCAGCGGCTATGTTTCCCTTGCATTTGTAGCCCTACTTGGTCTTGCCAATGCCCTAATGTGGCCAGCTATTTGGCCATTGGCACTGGCAGATATGGGAAGGTTTACCAAAGCTGCTTCCTCATTACTTGTTATGGGGATCGCTGGTGGGGCCATTATACCGCTGGCATATGGTGCTCTGGCCGATTCCTGGGATGCCAGATCTGCTTACTGGATAATGATTCCCTGTTATCTATTTATCCTTTATTACGCAGCTTCGGGTCATAAAATTCGAAAAGTATGAGACCATATATTCTTGCTGAAACCAACTGGAAAGATATCAGGGAACGCGAAATTGAAGTAGCGGTATTGCCCTGGGGTGCTACGGAAGCCCATAATTATCATTTGCCGTACGCGACCGATAATTACCAGATAGAAACTATTGCTGCTGAAGCTGGAAAACAAGCTTTTGAAAAGGGGGCCAAGCTCATGATTCTGCCCAATATACCTTTTGGGGTGAATACAGGGCAAGCAGATATATTGCTTGACATCAATCTAAATCCAAGCACCCAAATGGCAATTTTGACTGATATTGTTGAAGCTTTGAACCGCCAGGGAATTTATAAACTGATCCTTTTAAATGGGCATGGGGGTAATAATTTTAAACCGATTCTAAGAGAATTGGGATTAAAATATCCTGAAATGTTTTTAATCACTACCAATTTTTTCGAAGTAACTGATAAATATAAATTCTTCGAAGAAAAAGGGGATCATGCAGATGAAATGGAAACCAGTCTAATGATATATTTAAGGCCTGAACTTGTGAGCCCGCTTGAGGAAGCTGGGGAAGGTGCAGAGAATAAATCCAAAATTGAAGGGATTAGAGAAGGCTGGGCATGGGCGGAAAGGAAATGGTCTCTAGTATCTAAAGATACTGGTATAGGAAATCCTAAAAAAGCTACTAAAGAAAAAGGACAAAAATTCTTCGCTGAGGTATGCACGAAGCTGGCAAGGCTATTTCTGGACGTTTCCAATATCAAAATAGAAGATCGATATGAACGCTGATGTGCTTCATTTAAAGCAAAATATTACTGAAAAATCTTAAAACTTATGAAATCAATTTTCTTCAAATTATCAGGTCTCGTAATCATTTTATCAGTTTCTGTAAATTCATGTAAGAGTCCGAAATCTATCAGGCAAGAACAAACAATAGTTGAAACACCTGCAATTATTCCGTTGCCGGCTAAGCTTTCCTGGCGGGAAGGAGATTATAAAATTCCTCCAAAAAATATGATATGTTATAGTGCCGGAGGACAGGAAGCTGCCGGGTGGCTGAATAAGTTATTAAAAAATGCTGGCATTAATTCAGAGTTAAGCAAAGGGGAGAGTTGTGGAAACTGGAAAATTATCCTTGATCCCGATTTAAAAATGAAGCTGGGTGATGAAGGTTATATACTGGATATTTCTGAAAATGGAGTTCGATTAGAAAGCGCTACACACACTGGCTTGTTTTATGCCATCCAGACGCTAAGGCAATTCTTTCCGGTAGAAATTGAACAAAATATGGTTGCTATAGGAGAAATTCAATTAAGACAGGTACATATTGAAGATCAACCTACATACAGTTGGAGAGGAACTATGGTAGATGTGGCCCGTAGTTTTTTCGGACTGGAATATTTGAAGCGGCATGTAGATAGAATGGCCTTATATAAGTTAAACCGACTTCATTTGCACCTCTCAGACGATCAGGGCTGGAGAATAGAAATAAAAGGATGGCCTAAATTAACCGAAATAGGTGGTAAAAGTTCAGTAATAGATGGAAATGCCGGATTTCTTACTCAGGAAGAATATATAGAGTTGCAGGATTATGCCCTGGCCAGGAATATCATTATAATTCCTGAAATAGATATGCCTGGACATATATATGCTGCCCTAGTTTCTTATCCTGAGCTCAATTGTGAGGAAAATGCGAACATCGATCCAAAATTAGCTATTCCCCCAGATTTCTATTCTGGTTATGAAGTAGGATGGAGCAGATTCTGTTTGGAAAATCCTGATACTTACGATTTCGTATCTGATGTTATTAGTGAAATGGCTGAAATTACTAAAGGCCCATGGATACATATTGGCGGAGACGAAATTGAAGATCCACTATATGAAACTTTTGTGGTAAAGGCAGATTCTATTGTGCGTAGTTACGGGAAAACAACAATCGGCTGGGAAGAAGTGACCAAAGCAGAGGTGGATGCTTCATTAATTAGTCAGAACTGGAATGGAAAAACCGAAAGTGTGGTAGATAATATTAAGATCATTGAATCTATATGTACCAGCTTTTATATTGATCATGCTAATTTTCCAGGCCAGGAAAATACAGCAACCTGGTGCAAAAAAGATGGTGTTTCTCTTGCTGATGTTTACTATTTTGAATCTGAAAAGGAAAATGTAATTGGTGTTGAAGCTCCCGTATGGTCTGAAAAAGTTTTGAATGATAAAATGATGGACGATCGCTTCTGGCCGAGAGGGATGGCGGTGGCCGAAGTAGCCTGGACGCCAAAGACTAAACGTGAATTTTCAGATTTTACAAAGAGATTATCAAAACATGGTGATAGGTTAAATAATATGGGGGTTCATTTTCATCCTAGCCCTGAAGTTGAATGGTCCGCTACGTCTGAAAGAGCTGAAAACCCTAGAGGTGTTTTCTCAGAATATATTCCTGAATAAGCTTTGGATTATAAATTTCAGGAAACTGTTTTAGTGCAACCAAATTGATAAACTTTAACCTGAAAATTCTCCTTGTTAGAATCTCGGAGAATTTTCAGGTTTTTTCTATTCAAATTTCCAGCGCACAAAAGCCTCCATGGCTTCGTAATTTGCTAGTCCAAGGGCATGATAATTCTTTGCGGTTTCACGATTTCGTTCCGCAGCCCTTAACCAGAATTCCCGTTCATCATCTCCAGGAAAGACGGGACGGTCTTTTTGGGACTGATGTTGGAATATGGCATTACGTTTCTTTTGAACTTCGTTAGGTGATAGTGGGACGGCCATTTCTATTTCATGGGTTTCAAACTCATCCCAGGCACCACGGTACATCCATAGCCAGCAGTCTTTAGTCCATTTTTCGGTTTTGCGAAGTTGCTTAAGTGCTTCCAGGATGATATGAAAGC